>JBBQLD010000404.1:0-4344 GCA_038327555.1 Chitinophagales bacterium | reverse complement strand
TCAAACCTTTCGGGAAGCTATCGAACCGATATGACATTTCTTTTCGCACTTATTTGTCTAGTCCTATCCATTCAACTCGTGTATCCATTTTGCACGGTGTTTATCGCTCGATTATGGAGTCTCGGAGCTCACAACAAACCTGCAAATCGCCAATCATCCATCTCCAATCCCCATTATGCTTGTATCATCACTGCTTATCGCAATGCTGAAATTGCCAAGCCTTTAGTGCAATCCCTTCTTGTACAAACCTACCCGAACTTTACCATTTACCTCGTGGCCGACGAATGCCCGGATTTTGATTTTGGTATTGCTGACCCACGTTTTGTGGTGCTGCGCCCTGCTGAACCGCTTCGACTAAAGGCTAAAAGCATTTTAAGGGCGGTTGTAAATTTTCGCCAAGCCCACGATTTTGTAGTCATTTTTGATGCAGATAATCTCGCCCATCCAATGTATTTGGAGGAGCTAACCCGGTTTGCAAATGCGGGTTTTAAATGCATTCAGGGCCAGCGCACGGCCAAAAACCTGGATACTACCTATGCTGCACTGGATAGCATGGGGGAGCACTACAAAAATTACATTGAGCGGGATATTCCGTTTCAGTTAGGTGGTTCGGCTGTTATCAGTGGATCTGGTATGGCTACAGAGACGGCACTTTACCGAGCGTACCTCGCTAGTCCAGAAATAGCGCAAGGCCAACACCAGTGGAAAAAGATGTTGCAGGAAGACAAAATACTCCAGAATTTCCTCCTCTGTGCTGGTGAACGAATCGCCTATGCCCGTCAGGCCATCATTTATGACGAAAAAGTAGAGACTGGGGCGGCGGTAGAAACCCAGCGCAGTCGCTGGCTTTTTTCCTATTTTCAAAATGTGCCCAATGCTCTGGGTATCCTTCGTCGCGGATTTTTAGGCTTGAATTTTAATCAGTTGTATTTTGGCTTTGTTACCCTCGCCCTTCCAATGTTCATTCAACTGGGCCTGGCCATTGTGCTGGCCTTGTTGGCGCTTTTTATTGCGCCCATTTGGACCGGGGTACTCGTGGCCGCCCTTGTAATTTTTGGGCTAAACATCCTGTGGGCACTGTACTTGGATAACGCTCCCCCGGAAGTCTGGCGCGCCGTGTGGCAAGTGCCTAAATTTGTGTTGCGGCAATTTCTGGGTCTTTTCAAAATGCGCAACCCAAACAAATATTTCAAGCATACAGAGCATCGTAAAATGGTTTCTGTGGACGAAATAGTTGGGCGGGCATCTGATTCAGAGCCGAAGGATTGATAGACGTTTCCTTTCAAATGAGCGCTCAGCACGTGCAGAGGATTTTCTTATTGCGTCAACATGCGCTTACCCTTCGGCCAAATTTTCCTGAAAAAATATTTTTTGAAAATAAATATCTGTTCACCCAACCAATCGGTTTGGCGTTGCGTATGTATTTATGAAAAAAAGTTTGCAAAAAACTTGTTTTTACCAATTAATAAATCTTACTTTGACCCATTAAAAAAAGGAGGTTCGCCATGACAACTAAACGTATTTCTTCCGCACTCATTCTTTTTGCTGCTCTTGCTGTCTCTATTTCCGCCCAAACCACGGCAGAAAAAACTTTCACCAAGGCTTTTAACACCGACGGTAAAGGCACGCTGAGGCTTGAACTCCCCGGCACCGTTGACCTGAAAGTATGGGATAACCCCAGTATCCGTTTTGAAATTAGTGTCAGCTTGCCCACGGGCAATGGCCCCATGCTAAATGAACTTGCCAATATAGGTCGCTACAATCTGGCTTCAAAGGCAGATGGTGACGTACTTGTAATTACTGCGCCCAATATGCAGAAACAATTGAAGGTAAAGGGCCAAGAATTCAAAGAGGCCCTCAATTTTGTCGTGTACATTCCGAAAGATTTAGAAATCGTAATTATGCCAAGTGCAGTGGCCTTGGTTGATACCAAAAAATAAAGATTAACATCGTGTTACCGACTTTACGGTTCCTTTAAATAATTTGCCTGAGCGTGTAAACGTTCAGGCATTTTTTTGTTTGGCTACTTGCGCCGACCTTTGCCCAAAATTATTGAGAAATATGAAACTGCCCCTTTTGCTCTCCGTGCTCTTTTTAGTGGGTTTCAACGATTTGGCCCAAGCCCAAATGGAACGTACGATGTACCAAGTGTTCGAGATAGACTCTGCCCAAACCGTCACTTTTGAGATTTTCGGTGAATATAATATACAGGAATGGGCCGGAAACTCAATTCTCGTAGAAACCAACGTCCAAATTTGGGATGCCTCCCGCGAAATACTTGGAGATCTGATTAAATCCGGCCGCTACGATCTCACCACAGATTCTTCTGCTACCCCTAACCCCAAGCAGATCAGGATTTTTACAAAAAATCTGAATCGAAAATCCATCAAACGCCTTGATGGCCAAAAGTGCCTGGAAATTGCCGTCACCAAAATTTTTGTGCCTGATACTTTCTACATTTCCGATGACAAGCAAAGGCTAACACGCAAAGGGGGGTAATCTCCTCTCGCCCGACGACTCAAAGTCGTCTGACGATTAATTAAAGTAATATTTTCCCGATAAAAACGGGACATAAATCATTATGCCACAATTAGTTGAACTCGTGCTACTCCCGCACGAACACGAAGATCAGGATTTGATACAGCAGAAAGCAGCTCGACAAACGGGGCTTCGTCTGGATCAGATTTCCCACCTTGAAATTATTAAATCCTCGTTGGATGCTCGTTCGCGCCAGCCTATTTACCGGCTCCGTGTGGAAGTTTATGGGCCTGGGGAGGTTTTTACACCCGAACCAGCCATTCTGGATGCTTTTCGCCCAGTCGACGGAAAGAAAAAAGTGATTATTGTTGGGGCTGGACCTGCTGGATATTTTGCGGCACTAGAACTTTTGGAGCTTGGTATTCAACCCATTGTACTTGATCGCGGCCGAGATGTGCAACTCCGTCGCCGTGATTTGAAGGCGATTCAGCAGTTTGGCGAGGTCAATCCACATTCCAACTACTGCTTCGGCGAGGGTGGGGCTGGGACTTATTCTGATGGAAAATTGTACACCCGTTCGCTAAAACGGGGTAATGTGCAAAAAGCCCTGCAACTTTTGGTCGAGCACGGCGCCAAAAGCGACATCTTGACCGAGGCGCACCCACACATAGGCTCGAATAAACTTCCCGCTGTAGTGCAGAATATCCGTCAATCTATTCTTCAATATGGAGGCGAAGTACATTTTGAACAGTTTGTAACAGATTTTATCCTCAAAAACGGAAAAATATTAGGCGTACGAACTCAAACCACAAACCCAGAGAATGCGCCAACTCAGGAATGGTTTGCCGATGCGGTCATTCTTGCTACCGGGCATTCCGCGCGGGATATTTACCGGCTACTTCACGCTAAAGGCATCCGAATTGAGGCTAAGCCTTTCGCGCTTGGTGTTCGGGTAGAACACCCACAACCGTTGATTGACAGCATTCAATACAAACAAAATCAACGGTCAGACGAACTCCCGGCTGCGAGTTACAGCCTGGTGTGTCAGGTAGGTGGTCGCGGCGTTTTTTCCTTTTGCATGTGCCCTGGAGGCTTGATCGTGCCCTCGGCTACGGCTCCTGGCGAAATCGTGATGAACGGTATGAGCATGAGTCGCCGAGATTCGCCCTTTGCCAATTCAGGCATGGTAACCTCCGTAGAACCCGAAGATCTTGCGCCTTGGGCCAAACACGGGGTGTTCGCCGCTATGGAATTGCAAACTGAAGTGGAACAACGACTTTTTGCTGCTGGAGATGGCGGGCAAAAAGGCCCGGCACTGCGGTTACCTGATTTTATCGCTGGGCGGTTATCGCAAGATTTGCCCCGTAGCTCGTACATACCCGGATTGTACCCTGCCCCGCTTTATGAATTACTTCCTGAGTTTATCTACAAACGTTTGAGAGAGGGATTGGCTGATTTCGGCCGCCAAATGCGCGGTTTCCTCACCACCGAAGCCAATGTAGTGGCCTCTGAAAGTCGTACCAGTTCGCCTATCCGTATTCCGCGCGACGCTGTTACGATGATGCACCCTGAAGTTGAAGGACTTTATCCATGCGGTGAAGGTGCCGGATACGCAGGCGGTATTATTTCAGCGGCGATGGATGGACAGAATGTGGCGAGGGCGGCTGGAAGGATGTTAAGTTGAGATTGCTTATTTGGGGATTTGTTTATTTGGGGATTTGGTGATTTGTTGTGCCAAGGCTTGATATCCGAGCCTACACTAACTTGAGTTTTGAATACCAAGCCTTGGCACAACAAATAAACAAATCCCCAAATAAACAAATCCCCAAATAAACAAATCCCCAAATAAACAAATCCCCAAATAAA
>JBBQLD010000403.1:0-4348 GCA_038327555.1 Chitinophagales bacterium | reverse complement strand
GGAGTGATGAAATGATGGAGTGATGAAGTGATTTGTGCTCGTTCTATCACTTCATCCCTCCATCACGCCACACTTCATCACCCCATCCCTTCATCACCCCATCACCCCATCACTTCATCACCCCATCGCTCCATCACTCCCTCACTCCCTCACGCCATAAAAAAATATGGGACTCAAACGCCGCCAACGAGTAGAGCCAGAATTTAGCCTTGCAGCTATGATCGACGTGATCTTCCTGCTACTGATGTTCTTCATGCTCACTTCCAACTTCGTAACCCCTAACGCACTGAATCTCCAATTGCCCTCTAGCACGTCTAAAAGCATGGCTTCCGCAGACTTAGCAGTATCCGTGAATGCAGAAGGCAAGTTCTTTATTGATCGTACGCCCGTAGCTGTAGCCAGTTTGGAGAGCGCGTTGAAAGCAAAAATCAGGGCCAATAACTTGGATGCAAAAACCACAACTATCACGGTTGCTGCCGACAAAGCAGCCTCTGTTGAAAATATGGTAATCATCCTCGAAGTAGCCAACCGATTACATTTAAAGACGATTTTGGCAACTGATCCGAACATGAGCACTATCCCCAAGAAGTAGGCGTTCTAAGCCCCTCAGGGTCAGAAATGCAAATTTGTTGGATCGGTTTGTGTATTTCGACACAAGAATTCATCCCTGCTCAAAAAAAATATTTAGACATGAAAGCTGTTGCTAATAACGAAGAAAACCGCACCAGAGCAGCCATTGGTAGCACCTTGTTTCACGCGTTGCTGCTAGCAATGCTCTTTTTTTATGTGCTCCCTGCACCTGAAAACACGCCAGAGACAAGTATTATTGAACTTGATTTTGGTGGCGGCGGTGGCGATAATGCAGCTGCAGGCGAGCCCGACAAGGGCATGAATGACGACTACACCCCACTGGGTGAAGAGCCTGCTACGCCTACTAAACCAGCAGAAACAGCGCCTACCCCTGCGCCTACGCCCACAAAATCACAATCTACACCTCCTCCGCCCATCGCTACTTCTGATGACCCGGAAGTTGCAGCAATCAAGCAACAAAAAGAACAGGATCGGAAAAAACGTGAAGAAACCGACCGCCAGGAACGTGCGCGCCAAGACGAAGCAAATCGGCAACGTGAAGCCACAGAAGCAGCCCAACGCGCTGAACAAGCCAGGCGGGATAAAGTCAAAAGCAATGCCGGGAGTGCCTTTGGCAAACCTGGAAGCAGTGGACAAGGTGCTGGCGGCGGTGGAAAGCCAGGGAATGGAGGTATCAACGGCGGCACAGGGGACAACCCTTTTGGCAAAAGTAACGGTGATGGTGGTGGCACTGGCGGTGGATCTGGCACAGGCACTGGTGCTTCTATCGGAGGTGGATTGGGTGGCCGCGCCGTTAAAGAGCGTGGCAGAATCAATGATTCTTCGCAGAAAAGCGGCAAAATCGTCATTGAAGTATGTGTAGACAAAAGCGGAAATGTCACGAGTGCAGATTACACACAACGCGGCTCTACCACCAGCGATAGCGAACTAAAAAGCAAGGCTTTGCAAGCCGCTCGCGGGTATAGATTTGCGACATCTACCGCAGATCAGCAATGTGGTACTATTACATTCAATTTCCAGTTGAAGTAGGATATAATATCCCTACCTTTTCGCTGCAAAATGGACATTTATTCTCGCAAGTCATATTGGAAATGGTACTTAGCCGCAGGAGGGGCGCTCATCGTGATCCTCTCGCTCGCCTACACCCGTTATCTCGGTCAGCAACTGGCCGAACGCGAAAAACAACAGGTAGAACAATACCTTGAAGCCCAACGAACGCTTGCAAGCTCTGGTGGCGACCCTTACCAATCTTTTTATTGTGACATCAGTTTTCAGCTTAAAGTAGTGCAGAGCAATTCCACTGTTCCTATTCTGCTACTCAATGAGCGTGGTGGTATTGATGGGTATACCAATGTCGGAGAAGACGAGAACGACAGTATATCTACAGAGGCTTTGCAGCAGGTTTACAAGGGTATGATTGCCGAAAAAGCGGATACCATGCATGTGCCAGTGGGAGATGACCTTCAAATCGTGATGTATGGCAAATCTCGCCTGATGAAACTCTTGGAGTGGTATCCGTATGTGCAATTGTTCCTCATTGCAGTTTTTATCGCATTTGGCTACGCTGGCTTCAGTGCATCGAGGCGGGTGGAACAAAATAAAGTGTGGTTGGGTATGGCAAAAGAAACCGCCCATCAGCTAGGTACGCCAATCACAGCGATACTCGGTTGGATAGAAACCCTCAAAGAAGTAAACGAAGATCGCCCGGACAATCAAGAAATGCTGGTCGAACTGCGCAATGATGTAACCCGACTTGAATTGGTAGCCGACCGTTTTTCGAAAATAGGTGCAACGCCTGAGTTAACCCCAGTCAATCTGTACGAGCAACTCGAAGCCTGCCGTGCTTACATGCAACGCCGCGCCCCCCGAAAAACTGTTTTTGATTTCCCTAAACCTGCGGAACAAGCACCCTGCATGGTGTTTTTAAATCCCCCGCTATTTGACTGGGTAATCGAAAATTTGCTCCGCAACGCCATTGACGCCATGGAAAGTGGAGAAGGTAAAATTTCAGCAAAAGTTTACCTGGAAAGTCGTTGGGCTTGCATCGACGTTAGTGATACGGGTAAAGGAATTTCCTCGAGCAAACATAGCACCGTGTTCAAACCAGGCTACTCCACGAAAACGAGGGGCTGGGGGCTAGGTCTTTCATTGGCACGGCGCATCATGGTGGAATACCATCAAGGGCGCATTTTTGTAAAAAAATCGGAGCTTGGGAAAGGCACCACCTTCACGGTAAAATTGCCCATAAATCGCAAGTAAACAGAGATTCATATAGAACGCACAGGTGCATTAGGCCACATAGTGTTGTAATTCAGGGCGGTGTGTCCAACTTTGCCTATGTGTTTTAATTCCCATGAAAAACACCCTACTCATTTTCATTCGAAACCCACAGTTGGGTAAAGTTAAAACCCGCCTTGCCCGCACGCTGGGCGATACCGAGGCGCTTCGTATTTACCAAATACTTTTAGAGAAAACCCGCGAGGCTGCACTTGGTTGTAATGCCACCCGCTACTTGTTTTACAGTGATTTTATGGATGAAAAGGATGCCTGGCTTTCAAATGCTTTTCAAAAAAAAATCCAGCACTCCGGTGATCTCGGCGAGCGAATGGAAGCAGCTTTTCAAGAAGCGTTTGAAGCCGATGCATCAAAGGCGGTTATCATTGGCAGCGATTGCCCTCAGTTGACTGGCGAGCTGCTGCAACAAGCTTTTGAGCTGCTTGATTCAGCAGATTTTGTGTTGGGGCCAGTGCCTGACGGCGGTTATTACCTTATCGGGATGAAGGATTTAGAAGCATCCGTCTTTCATAATATGGAGTGGAGTACGGAGACGGTTCTGGAAGAAACCATGGAAAAAATCCTTGCGGTCGGTAAGACTTATGCGCTCATGCCTCTGCTCTTTGATGTGGATACCGAGGAGGATTGGAACATGGTCGCTAAATTGGGGTACACTTAATATTAGTGCTTGAAAATCAATGATTTGAAAAGCTGTGCCGTGCTTTTTTGACCACGCTCTAAAACTACATCACCATGAAAAATAGCTTACGCGCTACCTCGGTTGTAGTACTCTTGGCCCTTTTTCTTCTGGCCCTGCCACTAGTCCTCCAACCCGCAGTCCACCAATCACAAATCCCCCTAACCCCGGACTACCTCTGGGCACAACGCGCCTATCCGTACGGAACGATCAAGAAATACTGGATTGCCCACTGTACCCGTCACCGATCTAACGATCCATGTACCCACCCGGACACTTGCGGCAGCCACTTTCGGTCGTGCGATGTTCCGGGCGGAATTACCACCCTCTGTAAGTACTACTGATCCAAAAAAGATTGACAATGTGCTAGTTGCGCCTAACCCATTTGAGAAAAGTGCGCGTGTTTATTTTGTTAGTTTTAAAAAACAAAGCGCCCGCCTGGAATTATTTGATCTTACCGGGAGAAGCATAAAAATGATATTCGAAGGGGAATTGCAGGTAGGCGAACAAATCTTGGAAGTGGATGGAAATGGGCTGATTGCAGGAGTATATCTGCTCAAAATGACAGGAAATAACGGAAACAGCTTTTGCATGAAAATTGTAAAATACTAAATTCTCGTTTTGAAAAATAGAATTGTTGTTGCGTTACGCCTTTCAGCCGTACACTTTTTTATTTTGAAAATTTGCGCGTTCAAATTGCTTGTCATTCTGAACGTAGTGAAGAATCTGAGGCCGAAGGCCGAAGCTTTTTCTTCTAAATTTTAGGCCTTCGGCCTCAGATTCTTC
>JBBQLD010000402.1:0-4354 GCA_038327555.1 Chitinophagales bacterium | reverse complement strand
AAAAACTCCGCCAGCAACCCATGAAAATGATGTGTACCTTGTTCCCGGTCAGGCGCATATCGACCATGCTCGTAAAAGCGGGAGCGAATGCCCCGTTGCACATTTTCCACAATTTCTTCGTCTTCATGTTCTACTTGCTCCAGCCCGGATCCCGCGCCTGTATTGAGTTTTGATTCGTCAAATACATAGACCTGAAATCGAACTTTACAGGCGCTGACGCCTTGTGGTTCGACGATATTTAACGAAAGTCCCCAAGGGTAAAAGTTGAACATCATGTTGGGAAATACCCAGAAGTAATAGGCCGCTACCTCCTTGCCGTAGTCGGGCGAATCGATCGGCAAATCAAAACAGATGTCGCCTTTTTTGGCAATACCGAGTTGGAGATTGGCGTATGTAAATAGCTCGGTGGAATAATTACTCCAATCCAACACAGCACTCAGGCTTTCATGTACAAAGGGGATGTGAAACCCTTCGAGATAGTTTTCACAGTAAAGTGCCCAGTTGGCATTCACGGTATAATCTTTGGATAGATCGGGGCGAAATTTTAGTTCATCCATTGGTAGCCAGCCCACCCGCTGCATCATTTCTCCTAAAAATTTTTCTGCCGGGAATAGGGGGTTCAAGGTGGTAAAAAGTAATTTTCCCCATTGAAAAAGAGGCAATTGTTTCAAATTATCCGATTCAGTTGGAAAGTTTTCTACCTCCGAAAACTCCGGCATAAACTGAAATTTACCATCCAGACCAAATACCCGTCCATGATACCGACAACGCAACTGGCTCGATTTGCAAGGCTCATAAGCCAGCAAATTGCCCCGGTGGGTACATACATTGGACATACAATGTAGTGCCCCGTTTTTGTCACGCGAGAGCAAGAGCGGTTCGCTTAAAAACTGATTCAGGAGTATAAAAGGCCACACACTGCCCGGCTCAGCCACCCGATCGGTGTCTCCGACAAATTGCCAGGAAGGCGCGAAGATCTTCTCTTTGGCTTCTTCGAAAATAGCCGAACTGGTATACACCTCAGTATTTATAGTGCGGGCGCGGGCGATGTTTGGATCGATGAAAAAACGGGACATGTGGGTGGGTGGGTGATAGATTTATTGGTAGACTGGTTTATTTGGATCTAATAGAATGGCAAAGGTGGAAAAACATTTAAAAATCGGACTTTTGCGGCGGCTGAAATCTCATTGCAAAACTAATTTCATTTCAGGCATTCCTAAAAACTAAAACCATGCACAAAATAACCGCCGATTGGGTTTGCCCAGTGTCTTCCGAGCCGATTGAAAATGCTGTTGTAATCACCGACGATGCAGGTAAAATCCTGGCGATCGAATCCCGTGATCAGCACGATCCTGCCGGGCTTGAAATGAATCGCGGAATACTGGTGCCGGGGTTTGTGAATACCCACTGCCACCTCGAACTCTCGCACATGAAGGGCAAGGTAGATACGGGAACAGGCCTTATTCCCTTTATTACAGGTGTAGTGACCCAGCGCAACGCAAGCGCAGAAGTTATCGCTGAAGCCATCGAAAAGGCTGAACAGGACATGCTGGATGCTGGAATCGTAGCTCTGGGAGATATTTCCAATGCGCCCGACACCTTTGCCGCCAAAGCCAAAGGCCGGATGCGCTACCACACATTTGTAGAACTCTTTGATTTCCTGCAAGATGCAGGGGCTGAAAAGACCTTTGCAGACGGGTTGGCAGTATACGAACAGCTGGAGCTTGCCGCCGGGAGCGCGCGTTCATTTGTGCCGCATGCGCCGTATTCGGTGAGTAAAACTTTGTTTGATAAAATCAACAGGTTCAATCCAAAATTGAATAGTACGGTCTGTATTCACAATCAGGAAACTCCAGCGGAGGAGGCGTTGTTTTTGAAAAAGGAAGGTGGGTTCTTGGATTTTTATGGCAAATTTGGCATTTCGCTCGATCAATTTGAGGCCACGGGCAAATCCTCTATTTACTATGCCCTGAGCCAAATGAATCCCGCCAATCGAAACATTTTTGTACACAATACGCTTACTTCTAAGGCTGATATTGAGGCTGCCCAGGCCTGGAGTCCGCACACCTTTTGGGCTACCTGCCCTAATGCCAACCTGTATATTGAAAATCGTTTGCCCGATTATACTGCGTTCTTGAGCACACAGGCCAGCGTCACTATTGGCACGGATTCGCTCACATCAAATTGGCAACTTTCTATCCTGGAGGAGATGAAAACCATTGCACGCTACCAGAGTTATGTGCCCTTCGATACGTTGCTGCGCTGGGCCACGCTCAATGGTGCGCAAGCGCTTGGTTTTGAGGATACTTTGGGTAGCTTGGAGGTCGGGAAGACGCCTGGTATTGTATTGGTACAAGGGATTTCGCCGGATTGGAAACTGCGGGACGAGGCTGTGGCTCGACGGGTTTTGTAGGTTTTTGACAGGGTTTTTTGACAGGATTTACAAGATAAATAGGATTTAATAGGGGTTTGATTTCTGCTGACTTTCAGCCGTACACTTTTTTATTTTGAAAATTTGCGCGTTCAAATTGTTTGTCATACTGAACGTAGTGAAGAATCTGAGGCCGACGGCCGAAGCTTTTTCTACTAAATTTTAGGCCGTCGGCCTCAGATTCTACACTACGTTCAGAATGACAAGCCGCAAAAAAGAAGTGTTCGGCTGGAAATTCTGCTGATACAGTTTTCTGAACACTCCCCAGTTTTCTGAATACTTCCCACTCCCGTTTAAGGGATTAATACCCCTTTCGATTACCCACAAAATAGATTGCCCACGAATTTTGTACAGAATAAATATGGGTTGTGTTAAAAGGGTCGGGATCAAAAAAGGGGTAAAATTTTATTTCGTTTTCTTTGGCTTAAAACCTCGTAGGTTTTAAAAACCTACGAGGTTTAGCACTCGAATAAAATATAAATTTGTTGCTTTTTCAAAAAGAACCCTTTTAAAACAACCACTAATCATTTTTCATTCTGTGGGTAATCGAAAGATTAATACCCCTATTAAATCCTGTCCATCCTGCAAATCCTGTAAAAAAAACCCTGTAAAAAACAAATCCCCTCACCATCCAATAATCAATCCACGCCCAAATACGGCCCAATCTTCGCCAACCAAACACGATCCGAAAAAGCCCGCATCTTGCCCAAATCCTCCGGGGCTACAAACGCTCCATGTTGCTCGCGAAAAGCCACAATAAGTTCCGCCTGTCGTTTTGAGATATATGGATGTGCGTCTAAATCGGCCAATGAGGCGGTGTTTAGATTGATTTTGTGAAGATCTTTAGCGGTTAAAACGAGGTTTGGTTTCATCGCCTGAAAAACGCTGTCGGGCAAGCCAAACATCTCGCTAACTTGATCTACCGAGAGATATCCACCAAGTTTTTCACGGTAATTAACCAACTGTCTTGCGCGTGTTTGGCCGATACCGGGTAAGGTCATCCAGTCTTCCACGCCTGCGCGATTAATATCCACCGAAGCATTAGTTAAAGGTTTTTTAATCGGCGTCGAAAATCCTCCCGCATAGGCCATCGGACGAGTATTAGCGGTGCTAGCGAGGGTTTCAGAAACAGTTACAAAAGGCGCAATGCGCGCATAGTCTTCCTCTCCCAGGGTATAGATTTTTTCCAGATCTTCTTTTTTACGGAATTTTCCGCCCTTCTCACGATAATTCAGGATACTTTTTACAGTTCGATCTGGCAAGCCGAGGCGCTTTAAATCAGCTTCCGAAGCTGTATTCGGGTCAAAGGTGAACAGTTCCGCCGGTTGCTTTTTAGCCGTTTTTTCATGGTTCGCTTCGGGTGCTGATTCAATATGGATATAGGGCAAAAGCCGGGCGTAATCCTCTTTTTTCAGGCTCCAGATCTTCTGAAAATCGCTGGGCTCGCGGAAGTCGCCGCCCTTGTCGCGGTAGTTGCAAATGATGTTGGATACTTTTTCGGAAATGCCAAGTCGGACAAAATCGTCGAACGAAGCCGTGTTCGGGTCGAAGTTGAAAAGTGCACCCGCTGACCCATCCACCTTGTTTTCGCCGTTTTCAAGGGCCATTCTTAAGGCTTGAATTTCGCTTTGAAACGGTACAAAATCAGTTCGTTTTGCGGTGTTAAACTGACGGGCAATTTCCGGAATTGCGAAAAAAACGGCAGCAAGGATAAATAAGGCCAGTGTGCCGTTGCGTTCAGCGCGGTTGAAGCGCAGATAATTTAGGAAGCGTGTTTTCATGGTTTTAAATTTTATATTTTCGGTTTTCTAGTTTACTTAGTTCTACTTTGTCAGATTAGCCGCAGCCCGGCGAAACGTCAGTCTAAATAATGTAAAAATTCGTTTTGTATGTGGAAAGCACCCACACAAAAGAAAGTTTAGG
>JBBQLD010000401.1:0-4358 GCA_038327555.1 Chitinophagales bacterium | reverse complement strand
TGATGAAGATGGGTGCGGGCATTGGTTTTCAAGTCTTGTTGGGCGAATGTACGGACAAGTTGATTTTTATGGAGTATTGATGGTTTTTTGACTGGGTGCTAGAAGGGGTACACATTTTCTTGCCTTGAAACCAAGTGCTATGTTATTGGCGGAAAAACCAGTCAATAACTCGAGTAAACATGCTAAAGCTGGGTTGTCTTCCAGACGGGATCTGTCCGCATCAAGTGCGCTTTAGTAGCGTAGATGCCGTTTTGAGTGCTTGAAATGCATGAACTCTAGTAAAGCACACTTGATGCGGACAGATCCCGTCAGGAAGACAACCCACGTTTTTCTTAAATCCAACTTAGAGACTTCGCTTAGATTGCCGACAAACGCAATTCCAAGTTTGCCTTAGTTTTCTTTTCTGAACGTTCAGCGAATGTTCAATCTGATTTACATAAAAAATGTGTACCCTTCCTAAACTGGGTGAACAGGATTTGTAGTGGCTAATGCTTTTTTTTTGACAGGATAAACAGGATGAACGGAGGAGTGCCGTGGTTGGCGTTTGAGAGCGTACTTAAAACAGCCTACTTTTGTGCTACAAAATATTCCCAAGTATGATGTTCATCAATCGATTTGCGTTAAAAATTGCATGCTGCCTTCTGCCGCTTGCGCTCCCCGCTCAAGGCATCCAATTCGAGCATTGTAGCTGGGCTGAGGCACTCGAAAAGGCCAAAAATGAAGAAAAAATCATCTTTTTAGATGCCGTGACCACTTGGTGTGGCCCCTGTAAAATGATGGCGAAAGAGGTGTTTCCAGACTCCAGTGTCGGGGCATTTTTCAAAGCCAACTTTGTGAGCATCAAATTGGATATGGAGCATGGGGAAGGTATCGAGGTTTCTAGCCGATATCGGGTCTGGGTGTATCCAACGATGCTTTTTGTAGACAGCTCGGGCGCAGTGCAGCACCGCTCCGCTGGATTTCACAATCCACAGGAGCTCCTAAATCTGGCTAAAATCGCGCTCGATCCGCGCCAAAATCTCGCTGGCCTGGAGCTGCAATACGCCTCGGGGAATCGTCGCCGGGAGTTTGTGTTAAAATATTTGGAAGCCAAAACAACGGCCTACGACCCTGACGCGGGCCGCATCGCCAATGATTTTCTGAAAACAGAAGACGATCTCGGAACGCCCGAAAACATGAATCTGCTCCTGCAGCATGTAGACGACCCATACTCGACAGGCTTTCAGTTTTTACTAAAAAACCGGCCTGTTTTTGAAGAAAAATTCGGCAAACGTGAGGTAAAAGTCAAAATCGAAACGGTGTTCGAGGGCTATCTGCAAAGTCACCCCGGACTACAACTTGGGGAGGTACAACGACTTTATGGAACCATCTATCCGGAAGGTGGTGAAGTTTTGGCTTCACGGTATCGCCTCGATTATTACCGGCAAAAAAACGACAGAGAGCAGTTTGCCAGCGCAGCCATCAATCACTACGCCCGCTATCCTTCTGAGGATCCGGATGAGTTGGATGAAATGGCTTCCATTTTTGCCGAAGAAGTGAGCGATGCGGCTCAGCTTCAGACGGCACTTGATTGGATAAAAAAGGCCATTTATATACAGGAAACGTTTTATTATCAATACACTTTGGCTAAGGTGTGGGCCAAAATTGGGAAGAAAAAAGCGGCTAAAAAGGCGGCTCTGCGCTCACTCGAATTGGCCAAAGCGGAGGGCGAGGACACGATTTTGGTGGAGGAGTTTTTGGAAATTTTGAAGCAGAAGTAACAGGTTTTAATCGGGTTTTTTTTGACAGGATTTACAGGATAAACAGGATGGAGAGGGGTAAAAATCCTGTTTATCCAGTAAATCCTGTCAAAAAGACTAAAAAGACCCCTTTTAAATGCTGTCAAAAACTAAACACCTCACTTGTCCCAGCACCCTGCCTGAATCACCTTAGCAAGATCCGGGTCTCGGAGCAATCGAGCATAAGATTCCATATTATGTCGCCCATTTTCTTCCCGTGTTTTATCCTGAAAAATAAAATGAGCTAAGCAGATCCAGCCCATTTTTTCAGCAGATGTCAGCACCCGACAAATGTTTTTTTCGGGCGAAACAGCGGGATTGTTTTTTTGCTCAGCTTTTATCGCCAGACGCACATAAGTCGTTGCGGTTGAGCGTGTTGGTTGAAAAAAATCTACCCGGTGTACCTGTGGGTCAGTGGGCAAATAAATGGCCTCAAACGCATCGCCCTCATTAAATGGGAAACCGCTGGGCAATAGGATGGGATTCATCTTTGAAATAGCGAATTCGCCTTGTTCCATGAGACTATCCACCGCCAGGAGGGTGTAAGTAATCTTTTGTTCGCCGGTTTGTTCGCCTTGGGCCAGATGTAGTCGTGCCACCGTTCGCTTGCCTTCACTGACAAGTCGGGCCATGTTTTTCTTGCTGTATTTGCTAACGATACTGGTGGACGCCATACGTTTGGCTTCCTGTGTTTTGCCAAACCATTGAAGCCCAAAAAACAAAGTGGCCAGCACGAGAACCAGGCCAGCTACCGTGAAGGCCATATATTTTCGGGTTTTTCCTTCCTGCACCCTTCGATCCTGGTTTCGCGGGGTGTCTGCTTTTTTGTTTACCCGAAATTCGTAGCCAAACACCCCATCTTTTTTGTCGAGAATGACTTCACAAAGTTCATCTTCAATAAAAAACGAGTACATTTTACTGTCTTTTATCGAAAAATCAACCTGCATTACCTTCAAATTGCAGTGAATCATCACATGGCCCGAGCGGTCGCCATGGTACAGCCCCACCTTGTGGCGGCCTCCAAAACTGTCCAGGAAAACCCAGTTTATTTGAGCCATGGTGCAAAGTTGGGTGATTTGGGTAATCGGTTATTTGGAGGGCTCAGCGTTGGGCGACTCGGGGTTCAAAATAACCCAATAACTTATTATCCCTTCCTCCTGCCCACCTTAGGTCGTCCAATACTCACATACTGAAAACCAAGTTCTTTCATCTGTTGCGTATCGTACACATTGCGGCCATCAAAAATGATCTTTTCGCGGAGCATGGCGCCCATTTGGTCAAAATCGGGAGTCCGGAACTCATTCCATTCCGTCATAATGGCCAGGCAATCAGCACCTTCCAGCACATCATACATCTTGTCGCAGAGCGTGATACGGCTGCCGTAAATGGAGCGGACGTGTTCCATCGCTTCCGGGTCGAAAGCGCGGATTTTTGCACCCATTGCCAGTAATTCGTCCATAATAACCAGTGCCGGGGCTTCGCGTATATCGTCAGTATTGGGTTTAAACGCTAGTCCCCAAACGGCGACAGTTTTGCCGGAAAGGTCATTTTTGTAATGTTTCTTTATCTTTTTAGTCAAAACACCTTTCTGAATTCCGTTAACTTTCATCACGGATTTCAGAATTTTGAAATCATAGGAATATTCAGAGGCCGTTTTTGCCAGTGCCTGCACATCTTTTGGAAAACAAGAACCGCCGTAACCAATACCGGGAAACAAAAACCGTTTGCCAATACGCGAATCCGAACCCATACCAATGCGCACCTGATCCACATTTGCCCCCACTTTTTCGCAGAGGTTAGCGATTTCGTTCATGAAGGAGATGCGGGCAGCTAGATAAGAATTGGCCGCATATTTGGTCATTTCGGCACTGCGTTCGTCCATGAAATAGATCGGATTGCCTTGGCGCACGAAAGGTTCGTAAAGTTGGCGCATGGCTTTGCGGGCGCGCTCACTTCGGGTGCCGACCACCACTCGGTCGGGTTTCATGAAGTCGTCTACGGCCACACCCTCCCGAAGGAATTCGGGGTTAGACACCACGTCGAACATCTTTTTGGACAGTTTTTCCACCATGATGGCAGCCACTTTTTCGGCAGTGCCCACAGGAACCGTGCTTTTATCTACTATCACTTTGTAATCCGTAATAATAGCACTCAGATCTTTAGCCACCCCCATAATGTAGGAGAGATCGGCAGATCCATCGTCGCCGGGCGGCGTAGGCAGGGCGAGGAAAATGATGGTAGCTTTTTCTACGGCCTCGTTCAGGTCAGTGGTGAAATGAAGGCGACCTTCTTTTGTATTGCGTTCGAAGAGGACATCCAGGCCAGGCTCGAAAATTGGGATTTTGCCTGCACGGAGGCTTTTTACTTTTTCATGGTTGTTGTCAACACAAATGACGTTGTTGCCAGTTTCGGCAAAACAAGTTCCAGTGACCAGCCCAACGTAGCCAGTTCCGACGACGGCGATATTCATATAATAATTCTGATGTAGTTTGTATCCCGGAACTCCGTTCCGGGGCGTGATGTAACCCGGAACTCCGTTTCGGAGCGTGATGTAACCCGGAACTCCGTTCCGGGGCATGA
>JBBQLD010000400.1:0-4360 GCA_038327555.1 Chitinophagales bacterium | reverse complement strand
TTTAGCAACCGGAAGCATTCATTTCAGCAAGAAAACCCTGTGATCTGTTTGGTCACAGGGTTTTCTTTTTGTTAAGTATGCCTGACGGCTTGGCAGTTTCGATAAAAATTTATAAAATTTGCACGGTTTTTGAACGTTGATGTAGTAGCGTTAATTCACCCATTTTTACCTCGCAATTCCAAATCTTTGTACCACAGATCTATGGACAACAACCTGACGCAATACATGGTGGACTTCACACTGCCCACCGATCTCCCCGAGGAATTTGTCAACAAAATTCCAGAGCAGCGCAGTATGGTAAATCGGCTGCTAAATGAGGGAAAAATTCTCAACTATGCACTTTCCTTGGAAAACTCCAAGCTTTGGGTCGTATTTGCCGCAGCATCTGAGGCCGATCTCATGGAAATGGTGCACCGCCTGCCCCTTACCCGCTATATGAAAGTACGGGTGAGTGAACTCACTTTTTACAATTCAGTCCATGCGTTTGTTCCTGCGTTTTCGGTGAATTGATTTCAGCATCCAAAGTTGCCTGCCCGCCTTCGTGCCCCTGCCATTAGTAGCCGCACCCCAGGTACCGAAAGAGTCCGGGATGGCTATGTTGATAAAAGCTCCGCTGCAAACGCCTTGTTCACAGACAACCCCTTGTTGCCAGGAAGCCGTGTCCGGGGACATATCGACAAAGGCCGAGCGGCTGTAAAGCCAATTAGGTTGAAGTGGTGGGATGGATGTAACTACCTCAGGTCTGAACCGGATAAAAACAGATTCAGCCGGATCGATCTGATTCAGGACTATTTTCATTCCACTCCAGGGGCCCAGAAATTCTGCTGAAATGCACCGGGTAGAATCCGGAATACTATCCCAAAAACCATTTATCGTTTGGTAAATATCCATGCCTTCAGGCCGGATTTGCAGGCCAGCCTGACCAAATGGGCACAAATCCTCAACGAGCTGGCTAAAATTAGTAATTTTCAAATGCCAATGGCCGACATATCGCAAAAAAACGCGCCGGAGCAACTGCCCCGACGCGTTTAATTCACTGCAAGTTATTATTCTACGTAAAGTGCTGTTTTAACGTTGCACCACAAACTTTTGCGTCCGCAAACCAGCATCCGAGCGAACCTCCAACTGGTACATACCGGCAGCCAATTGGCCGACCTCTACACGTTGGGTAAACTCTCCTTCGCTAACTTGACCAAAGTCACCTTCCAACATCAAACGACCTGCCACATCGCGTACTGCGTAGCGGAGGGATTCGCTTTCTGTTAAGCCCAAACGCACCCAAACTTCGTCGGTTGCCGGGTTTGGCGCGAGTTTCATGGAAGACAATTTCCCATCCAATTCGTTGGTGCTCACATACACCGGCAGCGGGAAAGTAGTGCCATCTGTCAGCGCAACCCATAAGCCAAAGCTTGGCGCGCCAGTCAATAAGCCCGAAGCGAATACCGTGAATGCCTGACCTTGCAACCCCGTGAGCGGTGCAGAATAGCTCTGAACTACTGTATTGTTATCGTTTGCAGGCGTTACCGAAATAACATAATCTGCGGCGGGTACACTCAGGTAGCTCGAAAACTCACCAAACGCCAAATTATCTACCAAGACTGGTCCACCGAAAAGGGTAACGTCCACTTCAGGTGCATCAGGCGAGCCATGGAAAGCTGTAAACTCAGCATTTACAGGGTTGAGTGCACGATTTCGACCATCTGCATTGACCACCAATTCAAAGCCAGGATTGCCACCCACCAGGCCGTTAGCCATGATGATATACGTTTTACTTGTTTCTAAACCTGCAATCGGGAGGGTGTAAATTCCATCATTAATAGACGAACTATTTGCAGGTGCTACTACCAGAGAGAACGGAGTAGCTGCGGGAAACAAGCCAATGCTAGTCGCTTGGCGGAATTCAAAATTATCGATGGCCAAAAGACCATTTGCAAAAAAGTTATTCACGTAATAAACGTCTACTGTTGGGTCTGGAGCATTGTGAATCACCTGCACGCGAGCATTGGATGGGATCGCAAAAGTGGTGCCATCCCTAAGCGTAGCCCACAGATCAAACGAGCCATCAGCCAGCAAGCCAGAGGCATACACAACAAAGGCTTCACCAACCAAGCCAGAAAAATCGCCCCCCCAAATACCTACGGTTTGATTTGGGGCATTAGTGGGCACCACTTCTAAAAACAGAAGACCTGGATCAAATGGTACATAATTTACAAAATCACCGTATTCCAAACCGCCCAAAAGGGTAGAGCCGTCATCATAATTATTCAAATCCACGGAAGGTGCATCCGGAGCGCCATGCAGCACAGCGATCTCGAATTTATCCACATCAGTTGCTCTTTCGCGGCCAAGGTCATTGACAATCAAGGTAAATGGTGTTGTTGGATTGCCAACTAAGCCGCTGGCAACCACCACATACGTTTTGCCATTTTCAAACGTCACTGGAAAATTCACCAAGGTATCCGCGGCGGACTGGCTGTTGCCAGCTGCTACCCCAAAGTTGATTTCAAATTCAGCCGGAACGTAGATGAATGGAACAGCCGTACGGAACTCAAAATCATCCAGGAACAAACCACCGTTGGCATAAACGTCAACGGTTGGGGATGGGCTGTTGTGAATAATCTGCACACGCGCCACTGGAGTGAGCGGAAGCTCCACTACTGAACCATCAGGCAACACCGCGAAGAGGCCAAAGCCAGGCGTGCCGCCCAAGAATCCACTAGCAAATACCCGAATTGCAACACCTCCAAGACCTGTAAGATCTGCATTGTACGTCGCCACAATTGGAGCGGTACCTGCCACTTTCACATCGAGGAAATACTCTTCAGCCGGGAGATCAAGGTATGGGGTAAAGTTACCGTAGGCCAAGTTGCTAACTAAGATGCCTGCAAGTCGCTCGACTACATCCACTGCTGGAGCATTCGGAGAACCATGAAAAACGCTGACAGCAGTCTCTCCTGCATTTGCAGTCTCTCGCGCATCATCGGCCACAGCGAGTTCAAACGGAGTGGTTGGATTTCCCACCACACCATTTGCAAAAACGGTGTAAGATTTCGTTGTGGAGAAATTGACTGGGAAAGAGACCAAAACATCATTCACCGAATTACTATTCCCCAAAGCAACCCCAATGGAGATGCCACGATCTGCAGGAATATCTACAAATGGTGTGGCGGTGCGGAATGCAAAGTTGTCGAGCAACAATGAATTACCAGCATAAACGTCAACGGTTGGTTCTGGTGAGTTGTGTACGATTTGCACCCTGGATGTTGGGGTAAGCGGAAGTTCAATTACCGCACCATTAGGCAATGCAGCAAACAAACCAAAGGCCGGAGAACCGCCCAAAAGACCGCTTGCAAAAACATAGGCAGCACCACCAGCCAAACCACTCAAGTCTGCGCGGAAAGACGCCACCACATTTGGGTCGCCCGCTGCGCGAACTGCCAAGTCGTATTTGTCAGGAGGAAGGGACAGGTAACCAGTGAATTCGCCATAAGCAAGATTCGACACTACATTATTAGCCACAAACACTGCGTCTACATCTACTGCCGGAGCATTGGTAGCACCGTGCAAAACGGCTACATCCACATTGCCAGCTACTGCTGCTGCTTCTTGGCCAGCATCATTGATAATCAGGGTAAAGGGTGTAGTTGGATCGCCAACAATACCAGAAGCGGTTACGATGTAAGTTTTACCTTCTTCCAAATTCACATCGAAAGTTGCAATCGCATCCGCGGCAGACATACTATTTGCCAATGCAACACCCAGTGTGATATCCACTCCTGCAGGCACATCAATGAACGGAGTAGCAGTGCGGTACACAAAATTGTCGATCAACAAATCGGCATTGGCATACACATCTACTGTTGGCGATGGGCTATTGTGGATCACTTGCAGACGCGCAAATGCTGGTGGAGGCACCAATGGAAGTTCAATCACAGTACCGTTAGCCAGCGCCGCAAACAAACCAAATGCAGGGCTACCACCGAGCAAGCCGCTAGCAAAAACGCGTGCAGCACCACCCGTCAGACCGCTTAAGTCTGCCGTATAAGTAGCCAATACAGTACCCGATCCTGAAGGAATTACTTGTACCTGATAGCTTGCAGGTGGGACACTGAGGTAAGGGGTAAATTCTGAATAGGCAAGGTCACTGATCACAGTACCTAAACCAACTACTGCGATATCTACATTTGGGGCACCAGGGGAGCCATGTAGTACGTTGAAATCTACTTCAGTCGGGTTGATCGCTGCTTCACGAGCGTCGCCATCAACAATAAGCGTGAATGGTGTGCCTGGATTGCCTACGATGCCAGAAGCAGTTACGGCATACGTGCCGCCCACTGCAAGACTTACATTGAAGGTTGCG
>JBBQLD010000399.1:0-4387 GCA_038327555.1 Chitinophagales bacterium | reverse complement strand
AAACGGCCTAAATCTGGGCGAAATGCAGAAAATGCAAATGGAGAAAATTGAGGAAGTTTACCTGCATCTGATCGAAATGGATAAGCAGATGAAAACGCTAAAGTCTGAAAACGAATCATTGAAGGCAAAGGTTGAGCAATTGGAGAAGCGATAAGCCCACATCCCACAGGCTTTCACCATTTACTTCAACCAAAAAAACAAATAAAATGAAACATAAAGTGCTCACCCTGACGGTGTTGCTTGTTTGCCTCTGTAGTGCAGTTTGGGCGCAAAAACAAGCTTCGTCAAAAGGGCCCTGGAAAGATATTCAAGAATTGGCACTGCCCAAATACCCACGGCAGGTACAGCCTATCCCCAAAAAATTTCGCCTGCTGGAACTTGATCTTGAAACCTTGAAAAGTGCGCTGGATCAAACGTTCCAGTCTGCTTCATCTGGGAGCAAAACAGTACGCTCCAGTCTGGATGTCCCGATGCCTGACGGTAGTTTTCAAACGTTCAACTTTGAATACGCCCCCGTGATGCACCCCGATCTGGCGGCGAAGTTCCCGGAGATCCGTTCCTACGCTGGCGTTGGCGCAAACAACCCGCTGGACAAAATCTATTTTGACTTTAGTCCGCTCGGGTTTCACGCCATCATTCTTTCTGCTGGAAAACCAATATCCGTAATCGAGGCTGTGAATCTGCTCGAACCAAGGTATTACTATTGCTATTTGCAGAGCCAAAGTGCCTGGGATGCCATGGAAATTGAATGCGCAAGCCATACGGGAAGGGAATCTCACAAGCTTCACGCGCCTACTTTTGCTGAAAAAGCAGGCGATTGTCAGATCAGAACCTACCGTGTTGCCTTGGCGACTACAGGCGAATACACTGCTGCTTATGCCAATCCTCCAACGGATCCTACGGGGGTGACTGGTGCATTGGCCACCCTCAATACGCTCGTAACCACGGTCAATGGGGTTTATCTAAATGAAATAGGCATCCAATTGCAATTAATCGCCAACAATAACCTCCTTATTTTCACCAACGCGGTCACGGATGGTTATACCAACGGAGCTGGGAACCAAAACACCATGGCTGCTGAAAATCAGGGTATTGTGGATGGGATCATTGGTGGTGGTAATTACGATATTTCACGAGCCTATGGAACCAGGCCGCTTGGTGGCGCCAGCGGAGTCTCCTTACAACTTGGCAATGCTTGTAACAATTCAAATAAAGCCAATGGAGCCACCGTAATGAATCCGGCTAATGCGGCCAGTTACGCTACGTTGGAAATGCACGAGGTGGGGCACCAATTTGGCGCCAATCATACTTTTAATGACGGTACTACAGGATCTTGTGGAAATGCAGGGCAATTGAATCCGGGTACCGCTTTTGAGCCAGGTAGTGGCAGCACCATTATGTCATACGGTGGCACTTGTGGTGTCCAGAATGTACAAGGCTCGCGCGACAACTACTTTCATACCATTAGTTTGCAGGAAATTGGCAATTATGTGAGCACAGGTACGGGAAGTACCTGCCCAACCACCGTCACACTAGGCAATAATGCCCCGACGGTAGCCGTAGCGGGTGCTGCAACCTACACCATTCCAGCAAATACCCCATTCAGACTTACGGCAAATGCCAACGATCCGGATGGAGATGCCCTGACTTATTGCTGGGAGCAGTTTGATAATCAAATTATTCCAAGCCCTCCACAAGCAACAGCGACCAACGGGCCTGTTTTTAGGTCTGTATTTCCAGGCGCTTCGCCAAGCCGATATTTCCCAAATCTGGGGGCTATTCTCAATGGGACACCCAGTGTTTGGGAAGTATTGCCAAGTGTGACCAGAAGCATGAATTTTACCGTCACTGTTCGCGACAATGCACCTGTCGGAGGTTGCACAGATGAGGCTACTGCAACAGTAAACGTAAATGCCAATGCAGGTCCATTTCTCCTCACCAGTATTGGCTTTGATGGCGCATGCCTGACCGCAGAAGACAATACTACTATTTCCTGGAATGTAGCCAATACTACGGCCGCGCCAGTCAATTGTGCTAATGTAGACATTTGGTTATCATTAGATGGCGGAGTAAGCTTCAGTGTGCCACTAGCGCTTGGTACGCCAAACGATGGTACCCAGCTAGTTGCCATACCTGCCAGCGCGGTTACCACGCAAGGTCGGATTATGGTGATTGGATCGGGCAACATCTTTCTTTCTATCAATGACAGCGATATCAGAATAGATTGTCCTAAAACTAGAACCGTCAACGATAACCCTGCTGTAGGCGTGTACAAGGCGCGCGAAACCGTGATAACTTCGGGCTCAGTGGTGGTTCAAGCAGGTACACAGGCGAGGTTTTATGGCGGAATAAGGGTCATTTTAAAGCCAGGTTTTTGGGCGCAGCGTGGCAGCGATTTTCAGGCAAGAATTAAGCCCTGCGACCCCTGTGTAGCTGGAAAACCTGAAGCCCTTGTATTTGAAAACGAAAACCCAAGTGTATATTTTTACGAAACCTGGGCCAGTGATCGAACCAATGGAATTGAGGGTGCTACGCTAAATGCTTTCGCGTTTCCCAATCCATTTGACCAAAACTTTACGGTCAATTTTGATTTGCCAATAGCCGGAAAAGTAGAGATCCAATTATTTGATCTTGCAGGCCGTATGGTACAATCGGTGTATCAAAATGATGCGCTGGAAGCTGGTACACACCAAATTTCGGTAAGCACCAATGCCTTGGAAAGCGGGGTGTACAATTGCCGGATTATTGGCAATGGGCGTCAAGCGCAGATTAAGTTGGTGAAAATTAACTGAGTTTAAGTAGGTCTAAAATTATAAGCCATCCAGATCCCGCTCCGAAAAATCGGATGGGCTGGGTGGCTTATTTATTTTATGCAAAGATCAAAATTTAGGCTCATGTCGCAAATTTTTGATCTTTGCACCCAGACTATGCCACTCCTCCTGATCACACATCCATTCGCAGAAGCAAGTTTCGGGCTTTGGCAGATAGCCGAGCCCGAAACTTTTTTTCGTATAGATCTACCCTTGTCGGCACAAGAGGAGAGCGATTTGGCAAAGCACCACAACCCGGTTCGTCGCCTGGAATGGCTTGCCGGGCGATGGCTTTTACATAAACTCACCGATGCGCCACAGCGTCTCCCCGTGGCCAAAGATGCTTTTTCAAAGCCTTTTTTTCCTGAAAACAAGCATTTAGCCTGTTCACTCAGCCATTCAAAAGGCACTGTAGGGGCACTTATTGTAGCCCTCAGCCCTCCAGTCTGGGCGAATGGCGAGACCACGCAAATATCTGTTTCATCCAATCAAGTAAATGGAAGCGAAACTACTCCCTCTCTCAAGGCTGGGCGGTGCGGGGTCGGTTGCGACATTCAGGTTTTGACCGAAAAAATGCTGCGCATCGCACACAAATTCTTGAACGAACCGGAGAAAAGTTATGTCGAAAGCCGTCCAAAAGCTGAATATCTCGACCTGCTCCACTTATTTTGGACTGCAAAAGAAAGCCTCTACAAAGCTTACGGTTTGAAGGAGTTAGACTTTCGAAAAAACATTTTTGTGGAAAACATTCAGTGGGATGGACTGATCGGGGAAGGCACTGGGCGGGTTGAAAAAGGAGATTCCCGGTTGAGTTTTCGACTAGTTTTCAGCAAAATGGAGGTTTTCGAGGGTACTGAGCTTATTTGGGCCGTTTGTGAGGAGGCTTAATCTGCTTTGGCACTTAACCCCAAGCCCTGGTCTATCCCCAAATAAACAAATTCCCAATTCACCCAACCAACTTCCGCGCTTTAATCGTAGAAGGCGAAACACCTAAATTCCGATCAATCTGAATGTGTGGAAAGTGACAACGCAGCCCGATTTTGATCATCGCCAAATGGTGGATAGCATGGTCGTACACAAAAGCCAGTTCACGTCCCACGGTGCTGTGGTAACATGGGCGATCAGCACCACCAAATTCAGCCCTCAATGCCAACTCCATGGTTGGCGGCAAGAATTCTAAGGATTCCGCAAAAGCATCTAAACTCACCATGGCTACCCTCGGAGAATCTTCAAAAAGCAAATTTCGCTCCCGGGAAGCATAATCCACTATGCCAGTAGCCACACCTCGTTCCAGGCAAATAAAAAATTCAAGTATGTGCCGAAAATGCTGCCCCAACGTACTACCATCAAATTCAGGCAGAGGTTGGCGGTATTCGTGCGGCTCTATTTGACCGAGCAGGTCATTTACCTGATTGATGGTGAGCAAGATGGCGGCTTTTGCTTGCATGTCGATACCTTTCAGAAAGATTGTTTTAAAAAACTTAGCGGCGTAAAAATAGAGATGATTCCTTTCTTCTCAGGGATTCGACTGACTTTTGCCTAAACTTGTCTGGACACAGACACCAAAAAAAATGCAT
>JBBQLD010000398.1:0-4417 GCA_038327555.1 Chitinophagales bacterium | reverse complement strand
GAGGACACAAGGAATTTATTTTATCTATTAATTTTATTGTTGCAGCTTCAATTACTTTCATCCGGGTAGGGTTATACATTGCCCTCATATCAGTTTCCACATAAACGGAATTAAACTTATCAAACAGGTTATTGAATGTTTCTTTTAATTGGTTTATATCCGTAATGCCTTTATTAATTTCATTATTGTCAGTTTTCGATTTGCGAAGAATTAGGCCGTGAGATGGAAAATCTACAGCATTAGCAAATTCTAAAAGTTCTTTTTCAGTTTTAATCTCCTTGCCGTTGAAGTTGGTAGTGGTGCTTAATTCCCTCGCTATAATTTCTAAACTATGCTTCTTATCAATAAAAATTAAAAACTCATCATCTGCACCAACAAAAAACATGTAGGGATGTGGTCCAAAAGAACCTTCACTTGCAATGCCTAAATCGCAATTGGTTAGCTCCATTGCCATTAAACATTTTTGTCGGGCAGATGCAATGGGGTCAAGTTTTCGTTCTATCTCACCAGTAAAAGTGCCTAAAATATCTGTGTCAAAATTTTTATTTATAAAGCAGGAAACACCCAATGCTTTTTCTACAAGCGGGGCAATCACTTTTTCTTTTTCGTGTTTTGTAGCAATTATTAATTTTCTGTCTTTGAACATAGTTAAGCAGTAATTTCTAATCTTTTTGTATAGTTAGTGATTAATTATCAATTCACCCCACACTCCACTTTACCCGCCGAAGCCAAAGCGTAGGCGGGGTCATTGTTAAGTTTTAATTCACCCCACAATTCACCCCCAACAACTCCATTGCCGCAATAAACTCATTCCCAACATTCACTTTTTTGGCCATAGAAGTAAAGGGTAATTTCTCTTTGTTCTGGAAATCGATCAGTTCCATACGCAGCGTATGCTTGCCCTTGTGCACGGCACATATCTTTTCAATCTGCTCAATAAACTCGGAGGAGATCTTTTCTACCGGAATTTTAAGCGTCACAGACTGTGTTTTTTCTTCGCCAATCGTTTCCAACAGGCGGACATTCAGCACTTTGAACTCCATCTCGTCGGAGTTGTAGCGCTGCTTGTATTCGCCCTCCACATAGATGCTCGTGCCTTCTTCAAAGTAGGATTTAAACTTGGTGTAACTTTCTGAAAACATGGTGATCTCCAGCGACCCCGTGTAATCCTGGATGGTAAAACGCCCCCAGCCAGTCCCCTTTTGGCTGATGCGGTGTTCGGCTTTGAGTACAAAACCAGCCACATTGACCTTACGGCCTTTGAAATTATCCACATTGGCCAGTGGCGAAGCGAAAGTTTCCCATTCGTAGCGAAAATCGTCGAGCGGGTGTCCGCTGAGGTAGATCCCGATAACCTCACGTTCTTTTTGGAGCTTGAAAATAAGGCCCCAGTCATCGGCTTTTGGTGCTTTGGGTTCGGGAATGCTGACCGACTCAGAAAGATCGCCAAAGAGCGAGTTGACAGATAGCACCTTGTCTTCCTGGTGCGCAGAACCGTATTTGAGCAGGTTTTCAATAAAAGTTTCGTGCTTCTCCGTCGGGGTGAAAAACACGCCTCGCGCGAGGCCAAAACTGTCAAAAGCCCCCGCGTAGACCAGATTTTCCATGACCCGCTTATTTACTACACGCAGGCTAACCCGTTGCATGAAATCATAAATATCCTTGAATGGACCGCCTTTTTTGCGTTCTTCGATCATTACTTCTACGGCGGCTTCACCCACCCCTTTTACTGCGCCCATACCATATCGGATATCTCCTTTTTTATTGACCGAAAAATTCACGCCCGATTCATTTACGTCGGGGCTTTTCACGGCCAAGCCCATACGTTTGCATTCTTCGAGGAAGAAGGTAATTTTTTCAATGTTGCTCTGAGAATGCGTGAGCGTGGCAGCCATATATTCTGAAGGATAGTGTGCTTTCAGATAGGCTGTCTGGTAAGCCACCAGGGCATAGCAGGTTGAGTGCGATTTGTTGAAGGCGTAGGACGCGAATGCTTCCCAGTCAGTCCAGACTTTTTCGAGAATTTTGGCTTCGTGGCTCCGGGCCGTGCCCCCTTCGATAAACTGGCTTTTCATCTTGTCCAGTACGGACTTCTGCTTCTTACCCATGGCTTTTCGGAGCACGTCGGCGTCGCCCTTAGAAAATCCTGCCAATTTCTGAGAAAGCAACATTATCTGTTCTTGATAGACGCAAATTCCGAATGTATCCTTTAAGTACTCCTCCATATCCGCCAAATCATACGTCACCGCCTGCCGCCCATGTTTCCGGGAAATGAAGTCTGGAATATATTCTATTGGCCCCGGACGATACAACGCGTTCATCGCGATCAGGTCGTCGAATTTATCCGGCTTGAGGTCGCGCAGGTACTTCTGCATGCCGCCGCTTTCAAACTGGAAGGTACCGTTGGTCTCGCCGCGCTGGTAGAGTTCGTAGGTCTTTCGGTCGTCAAGGGGAATGTCGTCAATGTTGATTTTGACCCCGTGGTTTTGCTCAATGAGAATGAGTGCGTCGCGGATGATTGTGAGGGTTTTGAGGCCCAAAAAGTCCATTTTAATAACGCCGGCATCTTCGATAATGGAGCCTTCGTACTGCGTAATGAGCAGTTCGGTTTCTTTGGAGGCATAGACCGGAATAATTTCCGTCAGGTCCATCGGCGCAATGATGATGCCTGCTGCGTGGATGCCTGTGCCGCGCACCGAGCCTTCGAGGATCATAGCTTCCTTCAAAACCATGCCTTCGGGCGTGTTCACAGCTGCTAAGTGTTCGCGGAGTTTTTTGGCGTTTTCAATGTCTTCGGGACCGAGATTTTCTTTCTCTGCCAGCGAACCTTCTCCAGTGAAGGGTGCGGTGAGCACACGTTTGAGCGAGGTCCCTGGCTTGTCGGGTACGAGTTTAGCGAGGGCATTGGCCTGGTCAAGCGGCAAGTCTAGTACTCGGGATACGTCTTTGATAGACATTTTAGCAGCCATCGTGCCATAAGTGACAATCTGGGCGACCTGCTGCTTTCCGTATTTTGCTACCACATAATCAATGACTTTCTGTCGGCCTTCGTCGTCGAAGTCCGTGTCAATATCGGGCATGGATTTACGATCCGGATTCAGGAATCGTTCGAACAGCAACTGGTATTTGATCGGATCAATGTTCGTAATCCCGATGCAATAGGCTACCGCGCTGCCCGCCGCCGAACCACGACCCGGGCCAATAAACACCCCAATATCTTTCCCATGGTTGATAAAGTCGGCCACAATGAGGAAGTAGCCCGCAAAGCCCATGGTTTTCACGGTATGCAATTCAAAATTGAGTCGATCTTCAACTTCGGCTGTAATTTCCCGATACTTTTTTCGAGCGCCTTCAAAGGTTAGGTGGCGCAGATAATCGTCTTGCGTTTGGAATTCCTGTGGCACTACGAAATTGGGTAGCAGGATGTCCTTTTTTAGCTTCAGGTGCTCGCATTTGTCCACGATCTCCATGGTATTGTCCAAGGATTGCGGCACATCTTTGAACAAAGCCCCCATTTCGGCTTGGGTTTTGAAATAAAACTGGTCGTTCCAAAAGGCAAAACGGCCCCCTTTCATCACCGTGCCCTCTTCCACAAATTCGCGGATGGCTGGCGTGGCTTGTTTCTCGCCAGTATTCACACAGAGCAGAATATCGTGGGCATTGGAGTCTTTCTGGTCTACATAGTGCGAGTCGTTGGTACAGATTACTTTTACCTTGTATTCCTCCGCCCAACGGAGAAGCACCTCATTTACCCGGTCTTGCTCAGGCATCTGATGTCGTTGAATTTCAATATAATAATCCTCCCCAAAGATATCCAGCCACCATTCAAACTCCTTTTTGGCGGTGGCCTCGTCTTTTCTCAAAATAGCCTGCGGCACCATCGCCCCGATGCAGCAAGTGGTTGCAATGAGTCCCTCGTGGTATTGCAAAACCAATTCCTTGTCAATGCGGGGATACTTGCCATAAAGCCCTTGGATGTAGCCCAGCGAGCAGAGCTTAACCAGATTTTTATAGCCTTCTGGGTTTTTGGCGAGGAAAAGTTGGTGAAAACGTTTGTCCTTGTCTTCTTTCGTAAACGTGCGCCGATGGCGATCGGTCACGACATAAAATTCGCAGCCGACAATTGGCTTTACCCCCTCATGCTTGGCGGCTTCTGCCACAAACTGGAACACACCAAACATATTCCCGTGGTCGGTGATGGCCAGGGCTTTCATGCCATCGGCGGCGGCTTTTTTGAACAGGCCAGGGATGGAGGCTGCTCCGTCTAGGAGGGAGTATTGGGTGTGGCAGTGTAAGTGGGCGAAGTTTGGCATGGCATGTTGTGTTTTACTGGAAGTTTATTATTTTTGCACAGCTTTGAATTTTATTGGGGCTGAGTCATTAGGATTCATCACAAAGAAGAAGTTACTTAAGAGTT
>JBBQLD010000397.1:0-4497 GCA_038327555.1 Chitinophagales bacterium | reverse complement strand
CGGCTTGTTTTTCCTCATCGCTGAGGGTCGCGTCGGCGCTGGCAATGGGCTCAAGGGTAAGATCGGCGATTTTAAGGCCGGCCTTTTCAATACAGCGGGAGATGTTATTGACGGCAGTAATCTGCCCCGTGATGATGTGGAAATTTGCTTCCAAACGCACGCCACACATCCCGACCGGGTCGGTGATGCCCTGCTCGGAGTCCACGGTGAACTCTTGCGGGAAGACGTGAATAATCTTGTCACCGGGTGGCAACACGAGCTTGAACATGTCGTTCACGAGGCGATCAATATCGCGATTAGCGATTTCAGTGTGATCGCTTTCGCGGGTCAAAATACCCCGATGTTGCAAGCTTTTGATGTGCTGTCCAGCAATGCCGACGTGAACGCTGCGGAACTTCATGCGAGCATTACGCTCACAGATTTCCACGGCTTCACGGATGGCGCCAACGGTTTTTTCGATGTTGGAGACCACGCCGCGCAGTACACCCGCGCTTTCGACTTTGCCGATTCCGACGATTTCGAGTTTGCCGTGCACATTTTTGCGCCCGGCAAGGCAGCAGACTTTTGTCGTGCCTATGTCCAAGGCAACGACCACATCTTGGGGTTGTGGGATAAACTCCGTCATAATGTGTTGAATTTAAGTGAATTGAGTTTCGGTGTTATTTTTGTTCGCAATACCCACTCGGCGGTCGAAACTCTTTCCCGCGTCAAAGGTATTTATTTTTAAAATATTTTGTGTCAAATATTTTTGTTGATGAGGGTTTATTAGGGTTTATGAGGGTTGATATAAACCCTAATAAACCTTCATCAACTTTTTGCGCCTCCTGGTTTTTTGCCGCTTAGCTTGTTGATGTAGTAGGTTATTTTTTCCAATTCAGTTCGAAGCAAATCATAATCTTCATTTGTAGAGATACTCAAGATCATTGCAGAGAATCAAGAGGTTAACTACTTCAACTGCACTTCCAAAAGCGATTTCATAAAAACGATTTTGGTCAGCTTGGCTGATTCTCGCACTGCCCTCCGCCAAATTGCAACAGATAGAAATGCCTGCTCTCCGAATTTGGCTCGTCATGCTAAAAAGCTCCTCTTTTGGAAAACTTTTTGTTTTTAAATAAATCAACCTACTTCCTACAAACCACTTGTCCGCTGTACTTCAAATTGATCGTTTCATACTTCCTCCAGCCTTCATACGGCATTCCCTGCAGGTAAAAAATCTTCAATCGATTCAGTTTATCTTCCAGTTTTTTGGCAGAACCGAGCACTATTTTCTGATCTCCAATGAGCGGCACGAGGATAAAATCGCCCGCATTGTTCACATGTATCTGCTGGATGAACGACTTCAAAAACTCGTCGGCCAAGAGGGTTTTCGTAAGATTAAACAAGTCTTTCAAACTACTTTTCCGCTTGCCAAGGAATTCCGGAGTATAGGGCGAAACATTGCCCGTTGCCACAATTACCCGCGCCGCGAAGTTTTTGGACGGGGGCATCTTTTTGCCCGCCGCATCGAGGTAATAATTGTTCCCGTTATTGTCCAGCACACGCACCAAGGGTTCGCGTTGGTCAATATTGATGTGGAGTTGGTTGTTTTGGTCAATGTATACGTCAGCGTTTTTCACAAAAGGGTCGCTCTCCAGTACCCGTTCCATGCGCTCCACTTCCAGATTAGCCAGTTCCGAATTCTCCAAATCTGCTCCGAATGCCGCCAACAAAGCCTGCCGCACATCTCGATCGCTTATCAGCTTGTCACCACTCGGCAATTCCACCACATTCACCTGCAGCCCTTCGGCGAAGGTGTTTGCCTTGCGATTGCGGGCTAGAATCCAGATCATCACGACGATGAAGAGGAACATGAGCCATGCCAGGCGGGTGTAATTGGGACGTGGTACGCGGAGCATCTAGGGGTTATAAGTTATGAGTGATGAGTTATGAGTGATGAGTGATTTGATTGGTTCAATCATTGTATCAATGTCCCCAGCCCCCATGGTCAGCAAAACTTCTGGGTGGCGGGTTTTTAGTTCGTTGATCAGGTCTATTTTTTGTACCAACTGCTTGTTTTTCAAGGTCATTTTTGCCAACAGCATTTCAGAGCTCACCCCCGGAATCGGGAGTTCGCGAGCCGGGTAAATCGGTAGCAACAGGCATTCGTCCAGTTTATCCAGGGCCGCCGCAAACGCATCCGCGAAATCGCGCGTGCGGGTGAACAGGTGCGGCTGAAAAATGCCCGTGAGCCGTTTGCCAGGGTACAGCGAACGCGCGGCTTGAATCGTAGCCTCCAGTTCGACGGGGTGGTGGGCGTAATCATCCACATATACCGTTTCCGCGGTTGTTACAATGGTTTCAAAGCGACGTTTTACGCCTTTAAAGCCTGCCAATGCCGCCGGGATTCCCGTTGAAAAACCACCTGCTGCAAGCGTGGCAGCAATGGCTGCGGTGGCATTGAGCACATTGTGGTTGCCGGGATAATTAAGGCGCAAATCGTTCCAGTCGAAGATGGTGGATTTCAGTCCGAAGGCTGTTTGACCCTCTACCACATGGACGTTGTATGCTTCGTAATACCCTTCTTCGATGCCAAAAGTGAACACGAAACGACCCGAGGCCAACAGTTCTTCAGCTACGTCTTCGAGTGGCAGACCGTGTTTGTAAATCAACTGACCACCAGTTTTGATCTGGCGTGCAAACTGTTTGTACGATTCCACCACAGCTTCGGGCGTACCATATATATCCAAGTGATCTGCATCTATCGAATTCAACACGGCTACATCCGGACTGAGGTGTAGGAAGGAACGATCGTACTCATCGGCTTCAACAACCACCCAATCGCTCTTGCCTTCAATGAAATTGGAGCCGAGGTTTCCAGAAATTCCACCTACAAAAGCAGTTGCATCCACGCCCGAAGCGCGAAGCAGGTGGGCAGTCATGGTCGAGGTTGTCGTTTTCCCATGGGTTCCGGCAATGGCCACGCATTTTTTGGCGCGGCTGATGATACCCAGTACTTCAGCGCGTTTTTTCAGCGGGTAATCGCGCTGGATAAACCAGTTCAACTCCGCAAGGTCTTTGGGAACAGCGGGCGTCCAAACAACCAAATCAATGCCTTCCGGAATCTGCTTCACATCGTCTTCATAGTGCACATACATCCCTTCGGATTCAAGCGCACGAGTGAGCTCGGTTTCGGTGCGGTCGTAGCCGAATACCTCCGCCCCATGCAGACGGAAGTAGCGAGCCAGAGCCGACATACCGATGCCGCCGATGCCTATGAAGTAAATGCGTTTTATGTCGTCGAAATTCATGTTTTCTTTAAAATCACATACTGGTAAAAACTATTGAGCTGGGGTCAATGCCCAATCGCTGGTTTTGAGGTGCAAGTCACGCTGCGGAAAAGGTATCTCCACTGCGTTTTTTTGAAATGCTTCCCAGATAGAGAATCGCAAATCGCTTTTGGTAGTCTCTATTCGGAAAAGGTTGGTACTATAAAACAGCAGGGTAAAATCTATTGAACTTTCACCGAAATTATCGAGCCGAACCTTTGGTTTTTGCCCCTCGACATCCGTAACAACTTGTGGGTTGGCTTGAGCACATTCTTGTAGAATTTTCCTTACCTTTTTTAGGTCAGAGCTGTATGAAACGCCGATTTTGATTCCAAATCGGGAGATATGATTATCATGACTCCAATTGACCACATTGTCGCTTACAAATTTGTGATTGGGGATAATCATCATCTGATCGTCTCGGTTACGGAATTGAGTGGTTCTCAAGCGAATTTCCTCAATACGACCGACTACACCGTCTACCTCAATAATATCTCCTTTTTCAACAGTTCCTTCGAACAAAAGCAATACACCCGACAAAATATCGGAGAATATTTGTTGTAATCCCAATCCGAGGCCTACCAGCAACACAGCGGAACTGGCCAAAATCCAATTAAAACTCAACCCGGCAACACTCAGCATCGCAATGCAGGCAATCACCCAAATCAGGTATTTGAACATCAAATAAAAAGAATGCTGACGGCCAATATCTATTTGTCTTCTCTGGGCTAATTTGACAAAGAAACGCCGGAATAAAAACAAGCACAGACGGGCCGCTGTATATAGCAGCACCATGAGTAAGACAGAATAAACGGAAAGCGTGTATCCGCTTATGTCCAACAGTTTGAATTCGAGTATTTCTTTAATATTCATAGTAGTCTTTGTTTGAGACTATTTTTTGATCAGTTTTAAAATCTCCTTCTGACCACCGCGATTCATTTCAAAGTCAAGCACTGCGCCATCGTATTTGAGGAGTTTCACCAGAATTTCCTTTTTCCCGGTTTCCTGTGTGTACAATTTGTCCTTCTCCGTGCGCCAGGTCCCGCTTTGGTTTTGATCTCCGAATTTGGCGGTATAAGTGCCGTCTTCCTTGAATTCAAAACCGACCTGTGAAGCATCTATACCACTCGGTTTGTCCATGATAAGCCACTCAGTGCCCTGCCAATTGCCGAGCAAGACGGGATTTTTATCA
>JBBQLD010000396.1:0-4507 GCA_038327555.1 Chitinophagales bacterium | reverse complement strand
GGCCGAGTAGGTTTAGGCTCAATATTTTGACCAGTGTCGGAAGATACTGGGGTGCAAATATCCCAATTTACTCCCTCTTCCGATTTCATCATCATCTTTTCCAATCTTTTTTAATTATGCACACTAATCGTTTAATCACTCCCCCCCGCCCAATTTTCGTTTTGTTTTACCTGCTGGTAATGCTCTTTTCACCCCAAATTGCACAAGCACAGGATGCCCTAAAACCTGTGGCGAGTTGGCTGGAATCTTATCGAGATTTTGCCGATTTCAGACCTGTCGCCCTGTTTCAACGCGCCATTGAACGTAGCGATTTACAAAACGCCGTGGATGACGCCAGCTTGTTGAGCATAGATCAAGGCAGTGTTGCAGCATTGCTTCAAGTCGCTCCTCAAGCCCTTTTATTTTCAATCCCGACTGTAGATGGCGAACAACTTGACCTCGAACTAGCCCAAGTCGAAATCTTAGCCCCAAATTTCTATGTGAGTACCAACACCCAGAATAATGTGCCCTACCAAGCTGCCGTGCATTATCGAGGAATTGTACGGGGCAATCCCAACTCAGTAGCCTCGCTCAGTGTTACCAGTAGCGGAGTGATGGGCATGGTTGCGGATGAACAAGGTACGTTTGAGCTGGGGCAAATGGAAGATGGTTCTGGCAATTACATCTATTACAAAACCCAAAATCTGAAAGCTTTATCTCCAAACACCTGCTTTTCCGACGACGAATCTCTGGTCGGAGATGACGGCAGTGAACCTGTTTCCAGCGACCGTGGCGTAGGATGCAAAACCGTACAGATTTACTTTGAATGTGATTACAAATTGTACACGGACAAAGGATCCAGCACGACCAACGTAAGCAACTATGTTACCTCGCTTTTTAATCAAGTGGCTACACTGTATGCAAATGAAAATGTAGGAGTTGTGATCTCACAAATCTATGTTTGGACATCTTCAGATCCATACGTTGGCTACAACAATACCAGTGCAGTACTCAATGCTTTCCGCCAAACCCGTGGCACCAGTTTTAATGGCAATCTGGCGCACTTGGTGAGCACTCGAAGTCTTGGCGGCGGTATCGCGTATGTTGATGTCATTTGTGTCAAACAATACGCATTCGGGGTAAGCGCAATCAACAATACTTTTCAAAACGTGCCGACTTATTCCTGGTCTGTGGAAGTACTAACGCACGAATTGGGGCACAATCTCGGTGCCTGGCACACACAGTCCTGCAACTGGCCCACTGGCGCGCTAGACAACTGTGTTAGCCCTGAAGGTTCCTGCGCACCTGGCCCTAATCCTGTCAACGGTGGTACTATCATGAGTTACTGTCATTTGACCGGAGCGGGCATCAATTTTAATAACGGTTTTGGCGCCTCGCCCGGTGCAAGAATCAGGGATAAAGTATTGAACGCCAGTTGTGTGCCGCAATCAGGCGTTGTTCCAGCAGGCCTGGCTTCTTCCAATATCACAGGAACTTCAGCGAAACTCAACTGGACTCCCGTGGCTGGCGCGACCAATTATACGATACAGTACAAACTGAGCAGTTCAGGAATCTGGATAACCGCAGGGACTAGCACGGCGGCCTCCTATAGTTTGACTAACCTGACTGCAAACAGTGCCTACAACTGGCAGGTAAAAACGGATTGTTCTAACTTTTCTACAGCAGCCAATTTTACCACAAGCTCAGGTGGTGGCGGTGGTGGCGGAGTCTGTAATGCACCTTCAGGACTAGGCACCGTTAACCTGCTTGCAACTTCTGCGACCTTGTTTTGGAATGCTGTGGCAGGTGCAAACACCTATTCCATTCAATATAAAGCCGCAAATTCCAGTGTTTGGATTAATGCTGGAAACGCCAGTTCTGCATCCTTGACCTTGAGTAATCTGGTCGCAGCTACAAGCTACAATTGGCAGGTGAAAGCGAATTGTTCAGTATGGTCAGCCACGGCAAATTTTAGCACGCCAACGGGTGGCGGCGGGTCTTGTCAAGCCCCGGCTACCTTGAACAATAACACGATTGGCAGTACATACGCAGCCATTTCCTGGACGCCTGTGGCTAATGCACAGAACTATACGCTGCAAATTAAATTGGCCAATTTTAATGACTGGTTCACCCTAGGCGCCGTGTCAGTGACCAGTGTAGTGGTTAGTGGTTTACAGGCTAGTACCTCCTATCATTGGCGGGTTAAGGCCAGTTGTTCTGCCTATTCCAGCGCAAAATTATTGACCACTACAGCTAATCTCGGAGGTGGCACTGAAGGCAATTTAAGCCAACCCACACTGGTTGAAAACAATGAAATTGGCACATTTGAACTATTTCCAAATCCAGCCAGTACCGTTTTGAATCTGAATTTTGTAGGCGAAGTTTCCCATACCAATCAAGTTGTAATTACGGATGCGATGGGACGCGTGGTGTTAGATCAAGCCTTTAAAACTACGCTAGATGTGGCGGGGTTTGCCCCTGGGGTTTACTTTGTGAACCTGATGGAAGCTGGGCGGCGAATCGGGATGCACCGATTTGTGAAGCTGTAACACGAAATTTATTTCGCTAAAAACTGTAATCCCGTTAACACATTACAGAAGTGCCGGCCTCTAATGAGGGGTCGGCACTTCGTTTTTTTTAGGACAATCCATTAGACTTGTTGCGGTGGATGGCGTTTGCGGGTAAAAAGTACATTTTCCGAATGCCTTCGTTAAATTTTTCGCCGAATGTGCCCGATTTCGACTGCAAAATTTGCCTAGGCATTCGAAAAAATGACAAATTTCCCCACTCAAAGCCCTCCACCGCAACAAGTCTATTACAAATCAGGCTTTCTCCTGCAACAACGGCATTCGTTACTTTATTCCAACCCCGTTCCTTATTTTGCGGCCAGATTTTCTGTTTGATGTTAAAGCACCCACAAATTTGTTGCTTCTTTGTTTGTACTTTTCTCCTTTCCTGAAGCAAAGTAGATTCACAAAATATTCAAAACCAAGAGGTTAAAATCCCGGGAACTTTGATTTCTTTCCAACTTGCTTTATTACCAGGCGGATCGTTTATGATGGGGAGCCCGTTAAAAGAAGCTGGGCGCGAGGAGGATGAAGGACAACATGTGGCAGTTTTGAGGACTACGTACCCCAGCTCCGTTGCGCCGATCGTAAAAAAAGCGACCCAAAATGGCAGGCTCTGGATCCTCAAATTCTCAAAAGCAAATGGTGGAATCCGGAATCGCCGTTTGTTGGTTTTCGAATACTCCGAGCGCAAAACCTGCGGACCAAATCAGAACTGGATGTTTTTTTTGAAAAGGCAATTAAAGATTAGAAGCAGTTGTTTTTCAGTGATCTACGAATAACAACAAGCACCAATTAAGCAAGCAAGCAAATTATCCGTATAGCAAATGACAAATTTTCTCCAAAGAGCTTGGTTGCCCCAACTCGTGCTCGCAGCCGTAGCGATTGTGGTATACGCTGCTTCAATATCCAATGACTTTGTGTACTTCGACGACGACAAGGCCATTCTTTATAATGCGGCACTGCAAAACCCTTCACTGAGTAAGTTTTTTACAGGCCAAAATCTGGGGATGTACGCCCCAATCAGTTGGATCGCTTACTGGGTGGGGCACGGTATTTCAGGCAAGGAAGCCTGGGGTTACCATCTCCTTGGGATGCTCCTGCATGCACTCAACGCTGCGATGGTTTTTGCTTTTTTGAAACGCTTAACCGGGAGAGATTGGGCAGCATTTTTTGCGGCACTTTTGTTTGTGGTACACCCAATGCAAGTAGAGGCGGTAAGTTGGGCGGCAGCACTCAGTACGGTCTTATTTTCCAGTTTTTATTTGGGGAGTTTGCTGGCGTACTTACAGTGGCGAGGGTCAGCTAACATGGTTTGGCTAGGTGTTTCATTGTTGGCGTTTCTGGCAGCTTGTTTGTCCAAATCTGCGGCGGTGACCTTGCCATTGGTCTTGTTGGCGGTTGATTTTTATTTGGGAAAAATGGCTACTCGTCAGACCACTAAAAGCCGTCAGACGAGTACTCCGAAAAGTAATGCCACTGGATCGCTGATATTGCTGAGCAAGCTCCCATTCTTTGCTGGAGCATTCATCTTTGGCCTGTACACTTTTTCCACCCGGGCACAGGAAGGCCACAACATCGAGACCTCCTCTGCGGTATTCTCCTTTGCAGACCGATTCTTTATGGCTTGTGAGACCCTGCTTTTTTATCCCGTCAAACTTTTGATTCCACTTGGGTATTCGATTTCCTATCCTTTTGTAAAAATGGAAGGTGTTTGGGGCTGGGAATATTACGCCGCACCAATTGTGCTCCTTGTGCTTGGTTTTTTGATCTGGCAAAAATGGCGTGATAATCCAGATGCCCTGCTGGGCCTGGCACTTTATCTGCTTCCATTATCCATCATGTTGCCTTTTCGGACGGTGGGAAGTTTTGAATTGCGGTCGGATCGTTACGTTTATCTGTCTTGCATTGGGTTGTTTTTCCTGGCAGGTATTTTTTTGGAAAAAGTTAAACCGAAGATT
>JBBQLD010000395.1:0-4532 GCA_038327555.1 Chitinophagales bacterium | reverse complement strand
GTCATCGTATTTTGTAAAGCGTAGCGCGATACCGAGCAGTGCATCGTGGCGAGTCCCAAAGGGCAAATCAGTGGTCAGTTGGCCGAAAGCAACCTCCTGTTTACCGAGATAAACGGTTGTGCCATACACGGAGTTTTGATTGTGGAGGTTCCAGGAGCCATCCATCATCACGCGACGATTTTTGATGGGAATCTGGTATTTTCCCAAAAATTCGACGCGGTTGGTATAAATGCTTTCACCGTAAATACTGTCTGTGCCGCGCCATTGAGGCGCCCAGTTCATTTCACCGCCCCAACGATCTTCGTACACATAACGCGCTGCAAGGGAAGCAATTTGGTCGTTTTTACGTTTGAAATTCCACTTGTTGAACACCGAGACTCGATCTTGCTGCGTCAAGTCGGTGAAATTGTCGCCGTTGATATCCAGACGGTTGTGGAAATTGAAATAATTTATTCCCAGCAAACTATGTGCTTTTCCAACGCGTCCAGCCACTGCCAGATCTACGTTCAATTCCTCGTTCGAGGTCGCGAACACATCCGCAAAAAAGCGCGGCGCAGTCAAGGCGCTTTTGGTGATTACATTGATCATGCCGCCTACGGCCTCCGATCCGTACAAGGTACTTGCAGGTCCTTTGACTACTTCAATGCGCTCCACCATTCCATTTGGAATCCCACTTAAACCATATACCGTGGAGAGGCCGCTTACGATGGGCATTCCGTCAATCGTGACCATGGTGTAAGGGCCTTCCATGCCGTTAATGTGGATGTCGCCCGTATTACAAACATTGCAGTTTAGTTGAGGTCGTACCCCATTTACAATGGTAAGGGCTTCGAAAAACGTAGGAGTAGCGTTTTTTTGAAAAAATCGGGGCGTATAGATTTCCACAGGGATTGGCGAAGCGTCTTTGCTTACCTCCTTCATGGTTGCTGAAATAACCACGGTGCCGAGTTCATTTTCGGAGGGCTCCAGGAGGATGGTTTGATCGGGAGATTTGAGGTGGAGTTTTCCTTCCCAAGTGTTGTATCCGATACACTTAATATTTACAAGAATGTGTTCATTTCCGGATTTTGTTTGAAGCCGAAACTGCCCCAAAGTATTGGTATAGGCTCCTCCGCGCTTATCTTCGGTAGCTAATGTAGCGGCCATTATGGGCTCACGAGTCAAGGCATCGATTACTTTTCCGCTAAAAAAATGCTGGGCCTGTGCGGATATTGGCGAATAAATAGCCCCAAAAAGGAGAATGAGAAGCGCTTTTTGTATAAAAACCATATTTGCACTAAATTTTTAATACCTTAAATTTAGGGCAAATATAGGATAATTTATTTTTTAGTCTAGTCTAAAAATATTTTTATAGTTTACCAACACGATCTTAGGCTACCAGCTGCGCGAGTCTGCTAATTCCCACATACATCATCTGCCGGATCTGTATCCTAAAAAACACAAAGACCTGCTGCACCATAAAAAGGAACAGAATTAGCCCCGGAGAAGTCATGCCTGTGAATGCTTCCAGCAACCAATAGATGGCTAAAAACACCAATTGTATTCCTAAAAAACCTGTTATAAAGTCTAGGTAATCACGTTTATTCCTCCAAAAAACTTTCCAGCCACTAACTATTGATTTGGTTATGGATGCTTTGGCATTGATTCTAATCAGGCGACTGATTACTGACCAAAGAAAAAGTACAGCCAGCCCGCCCAGGTAAATTACCAATAGGCCAATTATTATCCAGACAAAATATTTTTCTGAAGGAAAATACTCCAGTAAACGCTGAAAAAACAAGGCCACAGGCAGCCAGATTAAGACCGTCCAAACGAGGGTGAAGGACAGAAATAGTAAGCAGATTTTTAAAAACGGAAAAAAGTACTCGGCTCCCCCCTGCCAAAAATTTCGTCCTGAGGATTTTGTGGTTTTCGGCTCCCCGGATACACAAAACAACATCCCCGCATTGATAAAAACCGAAAAAAGTAGCCAAGTCAGCAGCAACCACCGCAATTGGCCAATTAAAGGCGTGATCGAGGCACCGTGTACTTTTAGAAAATCGGTGATTACAGTGTGGTCATAATTGGTCAGTAGTTTGTTGATTTCCAGCGATTGGCCAATAGAGGATTCCAAAACACTGTGTGCCTGCATGCCCAAAGTCAAGGCTAAACACCATTGAAAAAAGTAAACTATGGCCGATACCCGCCATTGCGCTATCCCGGTCCAAAAGCTATATAGAAAAACGTTGCGCATATTCAGGGTTAGGCTAAAAAACTGATCGTTTGTAATAAATTTTGTACCCAGAAAATGGCCTTGGCTGCATATTTCCAGAGCGTGGCTTTTGCTGGTTGCAGGGTCATGCTGTTGTTATTCAGATCAACATCCAAGGCGATTTTTTGCATGGGGTCAATTTGGGCCGATACGATTTTCAAACCGTTCTTAAATTCGAAAGTCTTCGAACCTTCCACTCCCGACCAATAAAGTACTTGCGTGCTACAATCTTCAAAAGTGACCAAAACCTCTACCGGGAATACCCAATCCCCTTTGCGTTGAATCTCTACCTTAGCATGAAAAGCGGGGGTCTCAGACCCATTTTGATACGTAAAAGTTGAATCACTATTGCCAAAAAGCCCTTGTATGGCGGGTATTTCATCGTTAGAAATATGGGCTACCGCATAATCCAACACTTCTGCGTGATAAATGCTTTTTTCGAACAAATCATAAATCTGACGAGCGTAAAGGGTGTCTTGTTCGGTGCTTAAGCTTTCTTTCAAGACAGCCATAAAATCCGGCCCTTTCGGGTGTCGGAATTTCCATTTTTCAAAATAGACTTGAAGCATCTTGTCCATTTTTTCTTGCCCAATGAGTGCTTGGACGGTTCGGAGTGTCGTGGCTGTTTTGCTGTAAATCAGTGCTTTAAAATTTCCATCTGAAAAATACCAGCCTGGGCGAGCCACCGTGCCTTCTCTGGGATTCGCCATGGTGGTATATTCTAGCCGAGTGAGCTCGCGATTGTCAAAACGATACCCAAAAACATCTACCAGGGATTGTTTTTCGCCAAATGCGGCATCGATGATTCGATCTTCAAAATAGGTAACAAAACCTTCATCCAGCCAGGCTTCCTCTTTTTCATTGGAGGCAACCATGCCCATAAAATATTGATGCACAAACTCATGGACTACTAAAGACTCGGTAATTCGAATGTTTGAAGGCATCCCGTAAAAAGTGCCAACCGTGATCAAAGTCGGGTATTCCATTAGCCCGGAACGCAGTCCGTGAAAAGGCGGATCGACTACCGTAATGGAAGGGTAGGGGTATTTTCCAACGTGTTTGTCCAGGTATTCGAGCGCAAATTTGAGTGCATGCAGGTAACGCGGCCCTAAATTAGCATGTTCCGGGGCAATCAAGAGCCTGATTTGCACATCCTTCCAATGATCTTCCTGCACGGTGAATCGTGGATACACCGACCAGGCAAAGTCAATTACATCTTCCACGTGATAATGTCGGGTAATGCTGCCATTGCCATTGTCTTTTTCATGCACCAAACACCCCGATGCGCCCATTACAAACTTTTTGTCAGCGGTGATATGGACGTCATACACGCCAAAATCTGCATAAAATTCGGTTGATCTAAAAAACTGGTGACAGTTCCAATCCCACTGCCCGGACTTGTTTTGCTCAAAGACCCCTAATTGAGGAAACCAGTGGCAGAACAAATAAAAATCCTTGCTGTATCCAGCCCTTGCGATGGTTTTGGGCATTTGAGCGCGCCATTTTAATTGAAAAACAGCGGTCTCTCCAGGTAAAACGGGCTTATCCAGGTCTACTTCAAGTACCGATTGGTCGGATTTATTTTCGTCGTCTAATTGAATGTACCGCATGTTTTTGGTTAAATCCGCCCCGCCTTCCCGCTCGATTTTTTCTACATTAATCCAGCCCCACTCTTTTTGGGTTCTGTTGGTATAGGCTTGGCCGAAAATGTTGCTAGCACCTTTTAAAAAAGAAGATTCGGTGTTTTTAAACGCATTGAGGTACATGTACATCCGCAACTGACGGATGGGCTCGGGCGATTGATTGATGAATCTGATGGTTTGCGTAGCGTCAACGGTTTTGCTGTCGTCGTCAAGTGTCACACGAATATCATAATTCGCAGGACGTGGACTAAATGCTTTTGGAAAGAACGGATCACATTGAGTGAACCCAGTTGTTGGGAGGGAAAAAGGAGAAAAAAAGAGTAAAATTGTACAAAAATGACCGTTCATGCTGTTGAAAATTGATTGCCCACAAAGGAAGTGAGAATTGTGGCTTTTTGTATCAATTGTGATTTAGGAACGGGAAAGTAACAAGTTATTATTTACCCGTTCCTTAAGAGTTGGCCAAACTAATTTATAATATCGGATAGATTTAAAAAATTAAATTACCGATATTAAAGCTATACCTTTGTGTAATGGAATGGAAAAACTACCCATATCAATTCGACGGGCTAGACCAATACCTGGCCAGAATTCAAGAAAAAAAGCACCAATTGAATGCCTTGAGACCGCTCCCTGCC
>JBBQLD010000394.1:0-4546 GCA_038327555.1 Chitinophagales bacterium | reverse complement strand
GCTTGTGGTGTTTGGCGGCATCTTATTTTTTTGGCCCACATGTCTTGACCGCTATCTCGCCCCTCGATTTTTTTTCTTGTCCGGGGCTTTGCTTGTTTCGGTTTACCTGGTTTGGAAAGATTTGCGCGAAAACAAAAAGGTGCGTTTTCACCCGTTTGATCTGCTTTTGTTAAGCTGGTATGGCTTGAATTTGGCTTCTGTAGCCTGGTCGCTCAGTTGGTCTGAAGGCATTTTTTACGCCCAAAAAGTACTTTTGCTCTTCGGTGTCTATTGGTTTTTGCGACAAGCACTACTGCGCAATGTGGAAATGGTGCAGAAAACAATGGGGCAAATAACACTTTGGATCACGGGCATTGTTTGCGTCATCTTGCTCGTGCAAATCGGAATGGCTTTTGCACAAACCGGTCTGGACAACGACACGCTCTACGATTATGCCTCTGGCCTTTTTGGAAACAAAAGTCTTGCTGCAGAATTTTTATTTTTCCTGCTTGTTTTCAACGTGCTTTTTGTGGCTTCAACAAATAAGTACGTGCAAAAGTCTTGGGTATTAGGGGGTATTTTGGGACTAATCTCCTTATTAATACTTGTGATGCAAGTACGCACAGCACTTGTGGCGACTATTTTAGGTTTAAGTGTCTATTGCCTAATTCGAGTTTGTTTTGAGGCCGCCTTTCGAAAAACCTTTTTCCGAAGAATTTTACCCGCAGGAATACTGGGGATAGGATTATTCATCGGCTTGCTATATTGGAAAGGAGGAGGCAGCTCGATCGTGGAGCGGCTAAATCCGCTCAATTATTTAGAAAGTGCTACCAGCAATGAGCGCCGTTTTGTTTGGTATAAAACTGATCTGCTCAATGTCGACCACTATTGGCTGGGCGTAGGAAATGGTTCCTGGAAATTTTGGATGCCCTCCAAAAATATTAGCGGTGGCTACCGCTTGGCCGAAAAAAATATCGTGTTCACACGAGCGCACAACGACTACCTTGAAATACGCTCGGAAATGGGCATCATCGGGGTAATCTGGTTTTGCGCTTTATTTGGGTTAGCCTTGATTATGGCTGGTTGGAGTGTTCGGCAATATCGAAATTCAAATTTGGACAATTCTACCCCTACATCGAAAATGCCTCAAGATGCGCTCCTTGCAGCCATTGGCCTGCTCGGCTATTGTGTGATCCAATATTTTGATTTTCCCCGGGAGCGGATTGAATTCCAGGTGGTTTTGGCCGTATTATTTTCGATTTTAGCACATCGAACACGTGATTTTGAATTCAAGTCCCCCAAGACCTTTGTCCCTGTCTTGAAGTACGGAAAACGCATGCTCATGCTAAGCTTGGCCTTCAACCTGATTATTGGCTGGGAACGAATGCGGGGTGAAATTCATAATATTCGTCTTTTTGAAGCCCAGGAGCAGGCCAACTGGCCCAAAGTGGTTGCTGAATCCGCTCTGGCTGAAAACGCTTTTTATAAATACAACGACGCCTCAATACCCCTTGCCTGGCACGAGGGTGTTGCATGGTTTCAATTGGGAAAATTTGACAAAGCAACAATTGCGCTTGAGCGAGCATACCGACTAAATCCCTGGAACTTTCAGGTAATAAATAACTATGCCGCAGCACTCGTGAAGGTGCAACGGTTTTCTGAAGCCATTCCCTTGTTCGAAAAGGCTTTGGACATAAACCCGCGTTACGATGAAGGAAAATTTAACCTCTCTTTTGTTTATTCGAAACTCGGCGATTATCCGCGTGCAGCATCATGGCTTGGTCGAGTAGACACCATAGCGAACCCGAACAGTGATGAGGATCGATCAAAAAACCGTGCTGTTTTGAATCGACTGAAAGAATTCAAGGCGGTTTTACGGGAAAATCAAAAGTGATCTTCAAAACTTCGCAATTTTGTGCGTTCAAAATTATCCAAACTTATGCGTTCTACTTCTTTCCTCGCTATCCTAATCGCCTTTCTCGTCGGAGGATGGTTGAGTTGGCGTTATTTCTCTTCCGGTCCGAAATCTGTAGAAGACTCGTCAGTTCTGCTTGAAAAAATACAAGCCGTTGCCAAGCTTAGCACGGTAGAAGGAACCTTTTCAGAAATCTATAACTACTCTGAATATCAAGGCTATTTCACGTTTTTTTGGGATAAAAAAATTTTGGTGCGGGTAAGAGCAACCGTATCTGCGGGCTATGATCTGGAGCGGTTGCAAATGGAAGCCGACCCTATCACCAAAACCATTCATATTAGTGGTTTACCCAAGCCCGAAATCCTGAGTATTGATCATACCCTTGATTATTATGACATTTCAGAGGGGCTTTTTGCCTCCTTTTCTCCCGAAGATTACACCCGAATTAACCAACGGGCCAAAGACCTCATTCGTGATAACGCACTCAAAAGCAAGCTCCTGACCGAAGCGGATGAACAAGGCGCTAAAATGCTAGACCTTATGCGCTTCATGGTGGAAGGGGCTGGTTGGAAACTCCAAATCGGTGGCGCAGAAGAAGAAATCAAAGAATTACGCGAGTGAAGGTCTGAAGGTTCCGCCAGTGGCAATTAAGGAACTTGAGAATATTAACTCAAATTGGCGCGCAGACAAATGCGAAGTTTACCTACTTTTGAACCCGTTTTTGAAACCTTTCTCAAACCGATAATTTGACGCTCCCATGAACAAAACTTTCTTTTTCCTCCTGGTTCTCCTTCAGGGCAGTATGGCCCTAAATGCCCAAGAAACCAAAACAACTGCGCCGACATCGGCCAATAACGACCAATTGATCCGGAAAGCCACGGAAGTGCTCACGGCAAAATACAGCCTCAATGCTGATCAGGCCAAGCAGATGTACACAATACAGTTGCGTAAGGCGAAAAATCTGGAACAAATTGCTGCTTTTCAGAACTCAGATCCAGCGCTTTACCGTGCCAAAGCCCAAAATGTTCAAAAAAGCACGGTAGCCAATATCCGTCGCATACTTCACACCAAAGCGCAAGTAGAAATTTATCAAAAAACACAAGCTGACTTGCGGGTGTTACGCAACAAAAAGCAAAAAGAATTGGCAGGACAAAAGGCATCCAAGGAAGCCATTGAAACTGCTTTGTTGGAGATTTACGCAGAATGATGCGGTTTTTTTGGCACAAATTTTTCAAACAATCCTAGAAATACAACCCCGTTATGCTCATCTTCGCTGTGCGGCTCATTCTTGAAGAAAAAGGTAAGCTGCTCTTCCTTCGACAAACCAAACGTAATGGTGGGCGATATACACTAATTGGGGGCAATGTAGAGGAGCATGAATTTGCTCGAGAAGCGCTTGCTCGAGAAGCAAAAGAGGAGGCGGCTATTCATGTAACCCCGGAAGATCTTTCCCTGGTACACACCTTGCACCGCCACAAACTTCAAAAGAATGAAACGCTGTTAGTCCTATATTTCAAGGCCGCTCGTTTTTCAGGTGACCCCGAATCTTTGGAGACTAAAAAATTCAAAGACGTGACCTGGTTTTCTCCTGATGAGTTGCCCGAGGAAGTTTCGAAGCCCACTCGCCATGTACTCCAATGTATCAAAGAGGGTGCGATTTATTCCGAATTTCCAGCACGAAGTAAAGTAGAAGCCTTTTGGGAGGAGTTTGGTAGGAATTGGGGTGAGTTTTACACCCTTTAGGAACGCGGCACCAATAACTTAGTCATTTGATGCTACCCTTTGTTCCATCTTACGGCCGCTATTTTTCTTTAAATAGCCCCACTATTCGCAGAAAAATAGTGTTGTCTGATGAAAAAATGGTTGACCTAAAATGATTAGGTTATTGGTGCCGCGTTCCTGAGCTCCTATCTCAGCATTTCAACCGTTAAAAATGACATAAAGGCGACATTAGGCGGGATATACACCTGAATATACCCACTAAATAAGGTTTATAGTTATTTTTGTCCTTCGATTTTAATCTTTTTAATCCAGAAGCATCCGACACTGATGTACCGATTACATCACCGCAACCGATTATCCCATGTGCTGGTTCATCCCTCTTCGCTTGGCGTTTTGTGCGCCACTTTCGCTCCTGTTGTGGGCGTCTCTTTCTTCTAGTAAATTTTTGCTGCGCAAATGCTGCTTTTGGCGACCTATGCTGCCAAAAGGCTTTGCTATGTCAGTTTGATTGCCCGTTGTGGTCACAACGAGGTAAAGACCAATCTTTTACCAAAAAAAGATTGCTAAAAAACTACCCCGGAAACCGCTTTCTCTTGGTTCAGATGTCTTATGCTTCATAGGCGAGAACCCCGGTCCTGAAAAGTCAGGGCCGGGTTTTTTTTGCCCGTAAAACATCGATGGAATTGTAGCATAAAGGGTCATTATCGTATACTCAACAGACCCCTTCGTTTGACTGTCCATTCCAGCTTTTCGAGGCTATATTTATTGTTTTTGCCAATTAGTTCTACTTTGTCAGATTAGCCGCATAGCGGCGAAGCGTATGTAGCAATGATGTTAAGATTCGTTTTGGAGGTGCATCGCACCGGAAATTTGTTGGGTTTCGGTGCGATGCACCTCCATCGAACCGCATTTTGATCTATTTCTACAGAC
>JBBQLD010000393.1:0-4561 GCA_038327555.1 Chitinophagales bacterium | reverse complement strand
CCAGGTCGAGCATTTTGACTTTTACCCTTGGGGTACAACAGGGTAAGTGAAAGCTCTGGTGTACCTCAAGGGTATTTTTTTTGAAACTCTAAAGGAACTTGATTTTCAGCACTCCCCTGGGTAATGAGCATCATCTTACCTTATTGTAAAAAGTACATTTAGTTTCCAAATACTTTTTTTTCTTTGCAGCAGCAATTCTGGTTGGTGTTTCCATTCAGGATTCAGCCAGATTTATAGGTCTTTGATCGTTTCACAAATTTTATATTCCTCTGTATGAAGATTTCTCAACAAAAATTCCTTTTCCTCCTTTCGTGTTTTTTGTTGTGGGGCAGCACTTCGATGCTTGCTCAGCGGCAGATCACAGGTCAAGTGACGGATGCCGAAAGCGGTGAGGTGCTCATTGGCGCAAGCATCATCGTGGAAGGCACAACCTTTGGTACGTCTTCGGATTTTGAGGGCAATTATAGCCTCAATATTCCAGCAATTGCCACATCGCTGCGCATCACTTACACGGGTTATACGACCAAAAACGTTGCTATTGGCACGTCCAACTTCGTTGATTTCAAAATGTCGCCTGCAGCAGTTTTGGAAGAAGTGGTGGTGATTGGCTACGGCACCGTGAAGCGGGTAGACCTGACTGGTTCGGTGCAAAGCGTGGGTACCAAAGAGTTTAACAAGGGTGCTATCACCAGCCCTCAAGAATTGCTGGTGGGCAAGATTGCTGGCGTTCAAGTGACTTCTAGCAATGAACCGGGCGGTGGCGCGGTCATCCGTATCCGGGGCGGTTCGTCGCTTTCTGCCATCAATGATCCCTTGATTGTAATTGATGGGATACCGATTGCTACGGACAAGGTATCCGGCACCCGAAATGCACTTAATTTCATCAATCCCAACGATGTAGAAACGATGACAGTATTGAAAGATGCTTCAGCAACAGCCATTTATGGCTCGCGGGCTTCCAATGGCGTTATCCTGATCACTACTAAAAAAGGGAGTTCGGGCAACAAAGCACTTCGATTTGAATACACTGGTAACCTGGCTTTCAGTCAGATAGTGCAAAAATCGGAGGTGCTTTCCGCAGCTGACTATCGCAGCCTAATTGCAGAGCGCTATGGGGATAACCACCCGGCACGTGCCATTTTGGGCACTTCTAATACGGACTGGCAGTCTGAAATTTATCAAACAGGTGTCACGCACGATCATAACCTGGCTATTACAGGTGCCGTAGGTTCAATTCCGTTCCGTGCATCCTGGGGCGTGACGGATCGTTCTGGTCTATTGAAAACAGACCGATTCAAGCGGGTGACTGGGGGCTTAAACCTCAATCCTTCGTTCCTCAAAAACATGTTGCAGTTCAATGTGAACGTCAAACTTGTGTCTGATCGCAATCGCTTTGCAAACAAGGATGCCATTGGTGCTGCGGTTCAGTTTGACCCAACTCAGGCAATTCGGGTTGAAGACCAAACGTATGGTGGGTATTTCTCCTGGCTTAACAGTGCTGGAAAGCCCAATAACCTGGGCACTGCTAACCCACTCGCCCTACTCAACATGAAGGAAGATGAAGCGCACTTTGGGCGCTACATCACCAGTGCTTCTGCTGATTACCGCTTTTGGTTTTTACCTGCACTCCGTGCCAACGTCAGTGTAAGTTACGACTACTCTGATGGCCAAGGCACAGTACTTATCCCGCAAAATGCCCCTTTTGCACAAGTAGATGGAGGCGGCCGAGACGAGGTGTACAACCAAAAAAAGAAAGACAAACTGCTTGAATTTTACTTGAATTACAACAAGTCATTTGGCTCAGCCAAGTTTGACATCATGGGCGGCTATTCCTGGCAGCACTTTTATCGCAACTTTTCCTCGTTTGCAACCAATGCCACCGGATCCGCTGTGGTGAAACCAGCTAATGATGATGTCAAAGAGTTTTACCTGATTTCACTTTTTAGCCGTGCGAACCTCTCGTTTAACAATTTTGTATTCTTGACGGGTTCGATACGTCGGGATGGTACCTCTCGTTTCCAGAATAACAAATGGGGCTTGTTCCCGGCTGCAGCCCTCGCGCTCAAATTGATTGATCGTGAAAAGGAGAACTTCTCCGCCCTTAAGCTCCGTGTTGGATACGGCATAACTGGTCAGCAGGATATTGGAGAGGACTTTTATCCTTCCCTCGCCCGGTACACCACCAGTTTTGACAATGCGCAATACCAACTGGGCAGCGAATATTACGCTACACTACGTCCATCTGGCTACGATGCCAACCTGAGATGGGAAGAAACCACCACCTATAACGCTGCTGTTGACTATGGTTTTTGGGGCAATCGGGTGACAGGATCTATTGAGGCATACCTCCGAGAAACAAAGGATTTGATCAATTTCATCCCGGTTCCCGCAGGTACAAATTTGACTAATTTTATTACAACGAACGTAGGAGACCTGGAAAACCGCGGCGTGGAATTTTCGATCAATGCAATTCCGTACAAACGCCCCAATTCATCCTGGTCAGTTGGCTTTAATATCGCGGCCAACAGGAACAAGATTACTCGATTGACCGCTACTGAAGACCCAACTTATCAAGGTGTTGAAACGGGTGGCATCGCAGGTGGGGTTGGCAACAGGATTCAAATCCACAGTGTGGGCTATCCCGCCAATTCATTTTTTGTATACGAGCAAGTTTATGATGCAGCCGGTATTCCAGTAGAAGGCATTTATGTAGATCGTAACGGAGATGGATCCGTCACGCCAGATGATCGCTACCGCTTAGAAAAACCAGCGCCGGATTTTTTGATCGGGTTTAATACCGGTTTTGAAATCGGGAAATTTGACTTGACCTTGGCTGGCCGTTCTAACCTTGGGAATTACGTGTATGATAATAATTTGTCGAACAATGGTTTCTACAATCAACTTTATGGCAGCACAGGCGTTTTGCGCAACGTGCTTTCACCCATTAGAGAAGTTGATTTTACGACACAGCAATTGTTAAGTGATTATTATATCCAAAATGCGTCTTTTCTGCGCGTAGATCACATTACAGCGGGGTACTCCTTTGGAAAAATTGGCCGCAATATTCAGTCGCTCCGCCTGTCGGTAACGGTGCAAAATCCGCTTCTGGTTACCAAATACACAGGCATTGATCCTGAAATTTTTAGCGGAACAGATCCCGGGATAGATAACAATATCTACCCACGTTCGCGGACTTACCTAATTGGCGTCAGAGCTGATTTTTAATTCTACATGTAACTACTTAGCCTCCAAGTATTTTTTGCCACTAATTGCACTAATTAACACCAATTTGAATCATAAATTTGTGCAATTAGTGGCAAAAGTCAAAAGGCCTAACCAGTTAATTCAAAATTTAATTTTCACGAAATATGAAAATCTTATCCACAAAAACACTCGCACTTTTAGCCGGTTTGGCACTTACCGCCGTGTCGTGTTTCAAAGATCTTGACACGATTCCGATTGATAAGGACGAAATTACCTCGGCCGTGGTTTATGACAATCCTGCTGCCTACAAGCAGGTGTTAGCAAAACTTTATGCTGGCCTTGCGCTGAGCGGTCAAGAAGGTCCCTCTGGCCTGCCCGATATTTCGGGGATTGACGAAGGTTTTTCAACCTACCTGCGCCAATATTGGAAAGCTCAGGAATTGCCTACCGATGAGGCCGTTATTGCCTGGAACGATGGAACCATTCAGGATTTCCACCAGCAGGACTGGGATGCAAACAATGAGTTTGTTACCGCAATGTACAACCGCATTTATTACCAAATCTCGCTGTGCAATGAGTTTCTGAGGGAAACGACGAATGAAAAATTAGACAGTCGTCCTAGCACATCGCCTGGCCTTAGAGTAGATATCGTCAAGTACAGAGCAGAAGCCCGATTCCTGCGTGCATTGAGCTACTACCATGCGCTTGACTTCTTCCGTAAGCCACCATTTGTGACAGAAGCCAACAAGGTTGGGTCTTTTTTCCCACCTCAGGCAAGTCCTCAACAGCTGTTCGATTTTGTTGAAAGTGAGTGTAAAGCCATTGAAACTGATCTTGCCGCACCACGTGCCAATGAATATGCTCGTGCAGACCAAGCTTGTGCCTGGATGTTGTTGGCAAAACTTTATTTAAATTCTGAAGTCTATACTGGCCGCAAATTGTTCAGCGAGTGTGCCAATTACAGCCAAAAAATAATTACAGCAGGCTTCACGCTCGACCCAAATTATAGCCATCTTTTCCTGGCCGATAACAACACCGCTCAAGGGGTGATTTTCCCAGTTGCGTTTGACGGAATCCGCTCCAGAACATTTGGTGGTACCACCTTTATGGTGCACGCTTCTGTAGGCGGCAGCATGAATGCAGGTGATTTTGGTATTGACAATGGATGGGGTGGCACACGCACGACCAGCGCTTTAGTAGGTAAATTCCCTGCAATCGGCGGCGGAAGCGTAATCGTGGCACCAAACCCAGGCAATACCACTTATCCAGTTATTTACGTGCCGGGTGGTTATCAGAGTTGGACGCCGGCTTCTGCTGCTCAACTTGCTTCGGCAGCAAATGATAACACTTATGAGGG
>JBBQLD010000392.1:0-4579 GCA_038327555.1 Chitinophagales bacterium | reverse complement strand
CTATGGCTGACATGGGTGGTATAGCTAAATCTGCCCCGAAGTTTGCCACGCTGTTTATGATTATCGTGCTGGGTTCAGTGGCAGTGCCACTTACGAATGGTTTTCCTGGTGAATTTTTGTTGTTGAACGGGGTTTGGAACTACAATTTCTGGCTGGGCGTACTAGCAGGTTTGACGATAATATTTGGTGCTGTGTATATGCTTCGGGCTTATGGATTGGTGGTTTTTGGCGAAACCCGACCTGAGACAGCTAATTTTCAAGACGTTAATTCGCGAGAATTTCTAGTACTCGGTATCATTGCTGGATTGGTCATTGTGTTGGGCTTTTTTCCCCAATCTGTTTTGTGTTTGACCGATGGAAGTGTGGATCGGATTTTGAGGGCTGTGCAGTTTTGAGTAGATGGTTATTTGGGGATTTGGGGATTTGTTTACCCGCCAAAGCTCGGTCTAAGGAAGGAGCAAATTGGATTGAAATACTTGTTTGCAAATGAATTATAGAATTTTCATCACGTTGTTCCTGTCTTTTGGTCTGAGTTTCAAACTTCTGGCACAGGTAAAAAAATATGCTATTGGATAATTTCACATACTTGTTGCTGCTAAAATCATGACTTTCCAACTCCGCGACCACGACCACATTCCCCTAAACAACCTCCTAAAGGTATTGAACCTCGTCGAAACAGGAGGCGAAGCAAACACCATGATTACCGACCAAGCAGTAAAAGTAAACGGCCAAATTGAAACCCAAAAACGTAAAAAACTCCGTCCAGGCGACGTAGTGGAATTTCAGAAACAGAAAATAACCATCCAATAAACCAATCACCAGTCCACCAAGCCCCAAATCAACGAGTAACCAACAAGCATGACCGCACTACTTATACTCTTCCTAACGGCCATTGCCGTTTTGTTTGCCGGGCTGAATAATCGCTCCTGGTTGCAGCCTATAGCGTTATTAGGCACTCTTTTGGCGCTCGGCGCGACGGGATATGACCTGTTAGGCCCAGGTTTCGGCTGGGGCAGCCAGTATGCCTCCATGTTCCGATTCATGCCTTTTGCACTGGCGTTTTCAGGGGTCGCAATTCTTGCAACCGCGCTCATTATTGGACTGTCGGGCTGGGGTTTTCGCAACCTGAATTCAACCTTGGGCGACCACTACGCTTTGATTCTGTTTAGCCTTTGCGGGGCACTTGTCATGTTCTCGTACACGAATTTGACCATGCTGTTTCTGGGCATCGAAATCCTAAGTATTCCGCTTTACGTCCTTGCAGGTAGTCGCAGAAACGAACCTGCTGGTAATGAAGCCGCCTTGAAATACTTCCTTATGGGTGCGTTTGCCACGGGCATTTTGCTTTTTGGCATGACGCTGATTTATGGTGCCACTGCAAGTTTCGACCTCGCTTCTATCAGTCGTGCCATCGGTAATGGCGATCAGATGCCAGGGATGTTGAAAGTCGGCATCTTGTTGATGATTGTAGGTTTGAGTTTTAAAGTTTCGGCTGTTCCATTTCACTTTTGGGCACCAGATGTGTATCAAGGAAGCCCCAACCTGGTTACTGCATTCATGGCCACGGTGGTAAAAACGGCTGGTTTTGCAGTATTTTACCGTTTGTTTGCCATAGCATTTCCTGGGGCGGAGGCTTTTTGGAGTGTACCCGTTGCCATGATTGCTGCACTGACTATGACCGTTGCAAATGTGACTGCCCTGTTTCAACAAGATTTTAAGCGAATGATGGCCTATTCCAGCATTTCGCATGCAGGATATCTGCTTTTGGCCGTTTTGGCTATCGGCACAGCAGGGGCTGACAATGCGTTGCTATTTTATACCCTGACGTATTCACTTGCGACGATTTGTGCCTTTGGTGCCTACATAGCAGTAGCTGAACAAGGTGGAGATGGTTCCTTTGTGGCATTCAACGGTTTAGGCAAAAAGCAACCCTTGCTCGCAGTGGTATTAACGCTTTCGATGCTTTCATTGGCGGGCATTCCACCTTTGGCGGGCTTTTTTGGCAAATACTTCTTGTTTACCGCAGCTTTTGCCAAATATCCATGGTTGATTGTGTTGGCTGTAATTAATTCAGCCGTATCGATTTATTATTATTTCAAAATCATTATCGCCATGTACTTCGTGCGTTTACACCCAGATGATTCTATGCCAACTGGGCAAACGGATAGTATTTTACTTCCTGTAGGGGTACGATGGGCTGTTATGCTCGGGCTTTTACTCATTGCCTTGTTGACCCTTGTGCCTGGCAGTGTTTATGGCTTGATTTAAGGGTAATCGTTATGCTTCTCCCATCAGACCTCGTAGTTTTTTAAAACCTACGAGGTCTTGCCATTCCTAATTCATTCAATTTCAAACAAATGAAGCCCATTAAAATGTTAGCATTCTCCGCTTTTGTTGCCACAACAATGCTCTTTGCGTGTAAAAACGATCCCAAACAGGCCGCGGTTATCCCACCTTCCGAATCGACCCTTACCACTCCCCCACCCTCCCCAAAACCGGAGATATACCTCTATATGGTCTCGGTTGACAAACTAAACCTACGCGATCAATCCAATAAAAATGGAAAGGTTGTCACCCAGCTTGCTGAAGGTGATTTTGTAGAAGGCACTGGCGAAATTTCAGCCAACAAGGAAGAAGTTACGCTCCGAGGAATTCCTTTCAATGAACCCTATTTCAAAGTAACCAGCACGACGCCGGAGCAGTATAATGGCTGGGCTTATAGTGCAGGCCTAATTCCTGTGTACGCCGGGCCTCGAGCGACAACCCCTGATTTAGGCAAATTGTCCCAGTTCTCTATGTTTTTAAAAAAACTGGACGTCAAGAAATTAGATAGTGGAAAAAAAGCCTGGGACTATGTTTCGCAAAACCTGGCTGGAGCACAAGGCACCCTTGCTGACGCTACCTTTATTCTGCTGGAAAAATTTCTTTTTCGCATGGAAACAGAGGGCAACTATTACGAATTAACTGAAAAAATAAAATGGCAAGACGCTGATTATGAGGCGATTGGAAAGGAAATCTTTGATATGAAAAAGTACCCTGCCACCAAAACCTTGGCTGAAAACGGGTTTCGATTAGAAGAAGGGGAAGGAATGATTTATCCTATTGTAGATTGGGCAAATCTCGGAGCAACCTTTGCAGCCAAGATGACTCCACCGATGAAAAACTTTGTCGAGCAATCTATTTTGGAACAAAAAGACAACCTGTGGGACGATGGAGGCATACTCATTCCACTCGAGCAAGTGGCTGATCGTGCAGCCTGGTGGGAGAAATTTAATTTTGCCAATCCATATTTTGTGCGCAGTGAAGAAACTCAAAATGCACAATTTGGCTTGCTTTTCCTGCTCATCTGTGGCGCCGACAACACCCCCGTTTTCATAGATGAAGCACAAGTACTTTCAGAGAATTTCAAAAAGGTATGGGCTTATGTGAATCAAAAATATGCTGGGACGGTCCTTGGAAAATCCGTCAAAGAGATGTCTGATTTGGTAGCTGCCGAAGGCGGTAAGCGGACCAAAAAAGTTGAAGCACTCATGCAGCAGTATATGAATCGATAAGGTGCAGCCTGTTACGTTTCTCCTTAAAAAAACCTGGTACGGCTCATGCTAAAGAACGCGTCTCCAATAACTTTGTCATCCTCGGTCAACCCTTTTTTCATCAGACAACCCTATTTTTCTGCGAATAGTGGGGCTATTTAAAGAAAAATAGGGTTGCCTGATGGAACAAAGGGTGGCATCAAGTGACTAAGTTATTGATGCCGCGTTCCTAATATTTTTTTGCTTTGCCCATTCATACACGCCAAACATAGCCATGGAATAGCACAAATCACCCATGATCGTATTGCCCAAAAAAGGAATGCCGGCCGTGTAACAAGCCGCGAGACCTGCAGCAGTTTTAGGATACATCCCACTTTCTGCCCAAACACTGAAGTTGGTAACCAGAAAAAAGATGCCAGAGGCCGAAAGACTTGCACCAAGTACTCGAATACCAGTTACTTTTTTGCTCAGTAACCCCAAGCCCGCTATCATGACCAAGCCAAATGCTGCGTAGATCCACCAGGAAGTGATCAGGATAAACTGGCCGCCATATAATTCGCTGTAAATCACATTGTTAATAAACAAATCTGTGAGAAAAAGCGCAGCAAACGGCACTGCAAGCATCAGCCATTGACGGTTAAAATAAGCTGCTCCAAATAAGGCAATGGCTCCAATTGGTGTAAAATTATTGGGATGTGGAAGCAAGCGGGTGAGGGCTGCTAAGGCGATGAGGGCAAATGCTAAGCGATATTTCATAGGATGTTAATTCGTTTAATGTGGATTTGGTGATCTGACGAGCACACACAATCGGGGCAAAGATAGAACGAACACCAGACACCTGAGGAAACGACTTCTCGATCATCCAGAGACAAGCGTACCGCCTGCGTTCTGAAAAAACCGGACGAGGAATCACCTTTCCCCGCCGATTCGAGTCCGACCGAATCGACTTTAACGGTTAGGAATACTGGGCGAATCCTCAATAGACAAGCGAGTACAAGGTTCGGATCGCCTAAAAAACCTGTTTTTCACGAAGTTTTCACATCCCA
>JBBQLD010000391.1:0-4582 GCA_038327555.1 Chitinophagales bacterium | reverse complement strand
CCGCTGGGGCGATCATGTATACGAGCGTTTCGGCTTTTTGCCCAACGAGCCGAGCCTGGGCTGGGATGGTGCTTTCCAAGGGCAACCTATGAACCCGGGGGTATTTGTTTGGTATGCCGAGGTATTGTTGCAGGATGGTCGGGTGGTGTTTTTGAAGGGGGATGTTACGGTGGCTCGGTAACTTCCGGGGTTATGTCAAAAGGTTGCCGATAGAAAAAAAACAAACTTTAATTCTATTTTGATGCTAAATCTCATAGGTTTTTAAAACCTACCTAGAAAGGGTACACATTTTTTTGCCTTGGAACCAAGTGCTCTATTATTAGCGGAAAAACCAGTCAATAACTCGAGTAAACATGCTAAAGCTGGGTTGTCTTCCTGACGGGATCTGTCCGCATCAAGTGCGCTTTACCAGAGTGCATGCATTTCAAGCACTCAAAACGGCATCCACGATACCAAAGCGCACTTAATGCGGACAGATCCCGTCAGGAAGACAACCCACGTTGTACTTAAATCCAACTTAGAGGCTTCGATTAGATTGCCGACAAAAGCAATTCATGGGTAACCCTAGTTTTCTTTTCTGAACGTTCAACGAATGTTCAATCTGATTTACATGAAAAATGTGTACCCTTTCTAAAAAATTTATGAGGTTTTTCGCCAAAATAAAATTTTACCCCATTTTTGATCCAAGCCCTTTTGACACAACCCGGTCAATAATCCAAAACTGCAACAGTGTATTAATTATCACCCCCGCCCACTCTCCTCAACCATCTTCCTCAGCTCCCCATTAAAATCAGCTTCCTTTATCAAATCCTCTAGCGCAATATGCGCCCGATAGCGCCAGTAATGCTTCGGGTTGGCCGGAATGTTGATCCGTTCATCATGCGGGTTTTCGCGTCGGAGTTTGGCATCCATGCCAAGTAAATCTTGTAGTTGGAAGATGGCCCAGATGGCTGGGGAATGGAAATGTTGTTCGAGCAAACTTTTATTGATCCAGGCTTCACAGAAGAAAGGCGCCTCGCCAGAACGCTGGAGCATTTCGTTGTAAAAACGCTGCGTGAGGGCACGGTCTTCTTCCCACCAGCCGCGCAAAGTGCTCATATCGTGGGTGCTGGGCGTTACCACAGCGCAGTACGGCGCATCTTTTGGGTGAAAGAACGTCGCGCCGGCTGCTTTGGGCATCCGCTGGATTTCCAGGCTGAGGATGCCGAGTTCTTCCATTACTGCAGGCACACAACCTGGTACCATACCAAGATCCTCGCCGCAGATGAGCATTTGGGTAGCGGCTTTTAATGCAGGCAATTTTTCCATGGCTTCTCGTTGCCAAAAATCATCCTGCCGACGGAAGAAGTAATCAACATACATTGCATTTAGGACGGTTTTTACACCCTCTGGCAACTGCTGAAACGAACTGGTTTTTTCAATGCCAAAACGGAAGGCATAACCTCCCTGCGGCGATTCCAACAAAATCACGTTGGAAATTAAATTGAAAAGGCCTTCGCGTACCTGACGCAAAAACTCATTCGGCTTCTGATTTTGAAGCCAATCTTCTATTTTTCGCTGGGTATTGAATTCAGGCTGAAAGGCATATTGGCCATCCGGCCGAAGCAAGAGAAATTGCGCCACCACATGCCCTGCGTCAGTTCCAAAAAAATTGTTCAGTACCGTATCCGTAATAAATGGCCGGCACAATCGATCGAAATCGAAACCAATTCCCGCCCTTCGGAATTCCGCTTCTTCCACAGAAATAGCGGGCACAAATTGCCCCAAAATACCTTGTACAGCATCCATCGGAATACTCCAGATGCGGAAAAACCCGAGGATATGGTCAATGCGAAAGGCATCAAAATACAAGCTCATTTGCTCGAAACGCTGCTTCCACCAGGCAAAGTCGTCCGCTTTCATTTTAGCCCAATTGTAGGTTGGGAAGCCCCAATTTTGACCGTTTTCTGCAAAATCATCTGGTGGAGCGCCGGCCTGGGCATTCATGTCGTACAATTCCGGAGCTACCCAGGCATCGCAGGAGTAGCGGTAAATGCCGATTGGGATATCACCTTTTAGAGAAAGCCCCTTGGCATGGGCGTAATCGGCGGCGGCTTTTAGCTGGAGATGCAAGTGCCACTGGACAAAAAGGTGTAAACCGATTTGGTCGGAATGGTTGACTGAGCTTTTTTTATTTTTGGCAGGATCAACAGGATTTTCAGGATGGAGCGGGGTGATGAGTTGGGCTATTTCTGCGGCGTTGAATTTCGAATACTGGCTCCATTGACTGAAATCAGAAGTCCCATTGGAATCCCGTAGCCAGCAAAAAACAGCATAAGGCGCGATCCAGTGCTTGTTTGAAGCATAGTATGCCTGATACTCGGCGTCTTTGATCCAATCCGCTTTTTGCAGGTCGTAAAGTTGACGGAGGATGTCCCATTTGATTTGCAAAACAGCTTCATAGTCAACCACTTCGAGGGCATTTAGCTCCTTTTGTTTTTTCAAAAAGGGCTTCAAAATATCCGTGTGTTTTTTGCCGGCTACCTGCGCTACGTTGACATAAATCGGGTGCAAAGCAAAAGCCGAAATAGAAGCGTAGGGGTACGAATCCATCCAGGTATGTGTGGCCGTGGTGTCGTTGATCGGAAGGAGCTGGATGAGTTTCAGCCCCACAGATTTAGACCAATCTGCCAATAAGGGCAGGTCGGTGAATTCGCCCACGCCCCAGCTTTTATTGCTGCGCAAGCTGAAGACTGGAATCGCTACGCCCGCACCTTTCCAATTGGGAAGTGGCAAACGGGCAAAGTTGTCATGGAGGATAGTCGTTTGGCTTTGGGCCTTGGATTTTGGATTTTGAATGGCATAAATCGGACGATTTCCGCTTGCTTCAAAGCCCAGAAACTTGTTTGTTCGTGCATTCCAAACGCCATATTTGTAGCCCAAAGGCAATTCGGCTTCAGAAAGGTCAAGGCGTGCTTCCCACCATAGGCCTGTGTTTTTCAGGAGAATTGGCGCAGTCGTATCCCAATTGCGCAGTGCCTTGCCATGGCCGAGCAGGCAAATGACCTCATCGACTTTCAACAATGGAGCTTTGATCCTGAAAATGAAGCCCCCATCCAGCGGGGGAGTGAGCACTTCCGCCCCAACAAGTGCGTGTCCGCTCTCCCCTGAATGAGAAGGCTGAGCGGGGCTAAACACCTGAGTAGTAAACACATTTTCCAGCAAGCCCATTGGATTGAAAAAGTCGAATACCTCCAGGTTAGCCACTTTCAATGCTGCAAGATCAATGCTTCGCCCGGGATTTGCCTCAGGCATTATGAGCCCGTCTGCGCTGTGAAACGAATAGGAATAGGCCAGGCCATCCGGGAATTGGGCCGCGGAAAGCTCCAGGCTTAGGAAACAAAAATCGTCACTGAGGTATTCAAGCGTATGCTTTTGACCATTTGCCAGGTACAGAGAGAATGATTCGCCGAATTTTGTAGCGTAGCGGAGATAGAAGTGGACTTTCATGGAAGTTTTTGAAGTGACAAATGTCGTACGAGCTGTGCAATTTTGAATCATATCAAGGTGCCGCAAGTAAAGAAATATCCAATTTTAAGGTTTTTTCAAAGCCAATGCTACCTTTGGCGCGATTGCATCTCAATTTGTATCACCTACCCGTTCCTAAACAGCCAATCTCCTACCGCTATGTCACAAGCTCCTACCCCTAAAAAGGTCTCTCTCCTAACCGCCACCTACATCGTAGCTGGCAGTATGATTGGCTCCGGTATTTTCATCGTGAGTGCTGATATGGGTCGGGTGCTCGGCAGCCCGTTTTTATTACTTTTGGCTTGGGGTATCACGGGCTTGATGACGCTCATCGCTGCGCTGTCGTATGGCGAATTGGCGGGAATGTTCCCCAAAAGCGGTGGACAATACCAGTACCTGAAAGAATCTTACGGGGAAATGGTTGCTTTTTTGTTTGGCTGGGCCATGTTTGCCGTGATTCAGAGCGGCACGATTGCAGCGGTAGCGGTCGCTTTTGCCAAATTCACCGGCGTACTCGTGCCAGCACTTGGCCCGGATAATATTCTGGCTGATCTTGGTTTCGTAAAACTCTCCGCCGCACAACTGCTCGCCATTGCTTCCTTGCTCTTGCTTACCTATCTGAACACTCGAGGGTTACGCACGGGCGCGCTGATCCAAAATGTGCTGACCACCGCCAAAGGCTTGTCTCTGGGCTTATTGATCATACTGGGGCTTTTTGTGTATAATAATCCAGATGTAGTGGCGCAGAATTTTGGCAATTTCTTCAACAATATAAAATCCACAGAATCCATCGGTTTGCTCTCCATCTGCTCCGCAATCGGGGTAGCCATGGTCGGCTCTTTATTCAGCAGCGATGCCTGGAACAACGTGACCTTTATAGCCGGAGAGGTCGAAAATCCTAAGCGCAACGTGCCTCTCGCCCTCGGGATGGGTGTGATTGGTGTCACCATTTTGTACATGCTGGCCAACTTAGCCTATCTATGTGTCCTGCCTTTTTGGGGCGATGCGGCTAGCGGCGATGTACTCAGCAAGGGCATTCAATATGCCACGCAAGATCGGGTGGGTACTGCTGCAC
>JBBQLD010000390.1:0-4609 GCA_038327555.1 Chitinophagales bacterium | reverse complement strand
GTCTGCACAAGGATCAATGACGTATACTTATGGTCAGAATATTTCGGCCAATGAACCCATGCGCCGTATACCGCCTGTTTTTGGCCGTTTAGCACTCGATTATGCTGCCAAGGAATGGGCCTTTGGTACGGAATTATTTGTGGCTGGCAAGCAGGATCGCCTGGCTCAAGGAGACAAAGAAGACAACAGAATTGCAAAGGGGGGAACGCCAGGCTGGAAAGTCCTTAACTTGAATGCAGGCTATAGTTGGCGTTTTACCAGCCTTAGAGTAACGGCGTTAAATCTTTTTAATGCAGATTACCGAACCCATGGTTCTGGCGTAAATGGGTATGGACGGTCAGTATTTGCAACGCTGGGGCTTCAATTCTAATGTTAAGTTTATTAATTCTGTATAAACTTAACATTAAGTCTGTGTTAATTTTTAGAAATTTGCGCTTGATTTTAAAAAAAAACTAAAATTCAAAGTCATTATGAAAGAACAGAAATTAAACACAAAAAAGCGATCCATCGTAAGCACACCAGCAGCAAAAGCTTTGCAAATTGAATTAACAACAGCTGAAGCGCAAGTCGAAAAAGCTTGGGAAGCCTACAAGCAAAAAATGGCTGAATATGAAAATGCATTGAAGCAAAATGCTGAAAAAATCAGCTTGAAACGCTTGTTGGCAGCAGCAAAAATTGCCAAGTTTACCTACAAAATCAAAAGCATAGAACACAAACTTGCAAAAGCCAGTTGGAAGGCGGAGACCAAAGTTGACAAAAAAGCAGGTCAAGCAGCAAGTAAAGATGCAGTTAAGCTTAAAGCTGTAAAACCAGCCAACCATAAAGCGCCAAAAGATACCGCGACAAAGGGGAAAAGCAGCTCAGCGGAAACTAAGCCTAAAGGGGCGCGACAGGGCAAAAAGAAAGCAACAGCAGAGGCATAATTCTGGTTTAGGAACCTGGGTATAATCCCTATTTCTTACCCACAAATAAGAAGTAGCTCCACAATCCGCCATAAGCTTGATGAACCTCAAGTTGGACAGTTGTGAAACGCTTTTGTAATGCTGGGAGTAGGTGATTGTCCATTCGAACATGGTTGTATCCCATCCACTTTTGAAATAAGGAATAAGGGGAGTCGTGAAAGTCGACTACGGCGATCGTACTACCTTCTTCCAGATCGTCGTGGGCACGTTGCAGGGCATCTTCCCAACCAGGATTGATCATTGTCAGGCAATAGGAGAAGAGAATAACATCCGGTTTTGCTGGCAATTTCCACGCTCCGGGCGCGTATGCTCTTTCCAAAAAGCGTACACGCCTGGAGTATCGTTCCAAGCTTTTCGAAGCCACAGCAAGCATTTCTGGAGAGATGTCGACGCCAATGAGTTGCAGACTCATGTTGTGTTTAGCCAGGTTTGACAGATTATGCCCGGTGCCACAGCCCACTTCCAGCACTGTTTTGTCGCTCAGCATGGGTAGCTTCAAGGCATGGATGATTTGCTTGCGACCAAACAAAAAGATCCAGCGTGTGGCCCTGTAAATTTTTGCATGAAGCCGGTAATACCCTCGAATGGTCTTGACCTGTGTGTTGTCAGCTTCAGTATTCAAATCTGCGATTTCCATGCTATAGTTAGTTTACTTCCCCTAAAAGTACGGTTGCATAGGTGCCTACTCGGTCATATTGCTCCGTAGCGGCGGCCTTTGGTGCGTCAAATCTTACTTTTTGATAGACAAAGTCAGGTATGAAATCAACTTCAATGGCTGCCGAGCGCATCAGGATTTTGGCATCCGGTGCACTATTTTGTAAAATCAATTCCCATTCCTCGCTCAAGGCTGGGCGATTGTGTGCCGCCATCCAATCTTGATGATCCAAAAGAATGAAATGCGTGTATTGGCCTGGGTTGTTTTGCAAGAATTGGCTTAAGGTAGACGTATGCGTTTTTACGCGATTTACCCTGCTTTTTAAGGTTTCAAAGTGCGCCTTGCGCAGATAATTCGGACAGCAATCTTCTGAATAGGCCCCTAAAAGATACACTTTCCAAAAGTAATTGTCATTCACCCTGATTTCTGTAAACACCTTTCGAAAACATTGTTTTACATAGCCTGCCATGCCGTTGGTGTAGGTCTTCTTTGCAAGGTTTTGTTGTGCCTCGGGCACTCCTAGCATACTTTGGAAGACGTGGCGATTGAACAACCAGGAGGTAAAAGAATTGATTAAGCGCGGCTCGAGTTTGTCATAGAGGGCACACTGAGCCTCCAAGTCGGCACACTCAAAAAGCTGATGGATAAGCTGTTTGGTTTTAGGGCTGATTTCCAAAACTCTTTTGACTAAAAAAGCAGCTGATCCAGCACTTCCGTACCAGTAAAAACTGCTGCGCAACCCTTTTCCGCTAAAGAAATGAAAGTTGTTTTCCCAATATAGTTGAGTATAACCGGCCAAATTGGGCTTTAGTGCCGTTTGGAAAATATCCGCTGCTTGTGGGTGTTTTCCTTTCCCAAAAAAATCAAATAAGGTCTGGTGGTCGCAATATTGGAATAAAGCGGATTTAAGTTCTAGCAACGCATTTTGGCGCGGATTCATGTCCACACAATCAATTGAAATTGGACTATCCAATAAATAATCCAAGGCATTACAGCCAGCAGAAGTGAGCATCACCACTTTGCTATCGGTATTGATCTCGAGCAGTTTTCGGTCGCACCGAGGGTCTTCCCAGCAGGTGTTGTATACCAAATTGCCCGTGTGGATTTTGGTAAAAATCTTATTTTTTATTTTTCCAATCATTGTTTTATGATTTAACAGAAGGATGTTCGCGCATCAAATCCTCCAGCCATGTCAAGTCGTTCACAGGTTGGCCCTCCACTTTTGCCTGTTCATCAAGGCGGCGTAGTGCGAGGTGAAGTTCAAACAATGGATCCTGTTCAAAATCACGCTGCTCCTGCGAAGACAACAATCCGCCTTGTTTTTTCAAAGTGATTTTACTCGCAGGTGAAAGATCCGCGAAATACAGAGGGTCGGTGCTGACAAGATAGCGTTTAGCGTAAACATGGTTCTCGACAAGCCGGGCGATTTTTTCGGTAAATCCCAGGTTTCGCAGCGTCCGTGCGCCTACCGCCTCGTGATCCCAGGTTCCATAGCCATCCATGTCGCCTGCCTCTGTTTCGCAGAGGTGGCCGAAATCATGCAGAAAAGCGGCCAGGATAAAATCGGGATCGTTGGGATGACCTTTCTTTGCTAATTCGGCGGTTTGAACCGCGTGTTCTAGTTGACTTACGGGTTCACCGTGATATGCTTCGTCTCCACGTTGACGTAATGTGGAAAATACCTTTTGGATGGATTCATTTGTCATGACGTGGAGGTAGTTGTTGGGTCATTTTGGTCATTTTGGTCATTGGGGTCATTAGGTCATTTTGGTCATTTGGTCATTTTGGTCATTGGGTCATTTTGGTCATTTTTATCCGCTGCTAGGGCTGAGTGAGCGTAAGCGAACGAAGCTTCAGGTTCAAAAAGAAAGGAAAACGGCTTTTCGCCGCTCTCCTCTAACAAACCCATTGATGTATGAAGTTCTACTAAGTACGTTCTGCACGGGTGTGTGCATATTTCACTGCAAAGGTTGAGCGGCAGGATCGTAAGTTTGAAAATCGAGGGTTAAGTTTGGATTAAGGTATTTTGGGGCGGGTATAAAAAAAACGCCGGAGCCTAAGCCCCGGCGTTCTGATTGTAGTGGTTTAAAGGTTTTGGCCGTCTTATTTCAAGTGCCACATTTTCGAATTCAAATCATCTGGCCCCTGACGATCCACCGCTGCTTTGCGGCTTTCAGCATTCAGTGCCTGCTCAATGATTGGGTAGCGGAAACGCACCGGAATCAGGTCGTTGTTCTGATTGGAAATGCCAGGCACAAGGGCTGGAATTCCTGTACGACGCCAGTCAAACCATGCCTCTAAGCCCTGAAAATACAAGGAAATCCATTTTTGGAAACCAATTTTAGCTAGTTTTTCCTGCTGCGTTCCAGTGTATGCAGTCTCCTGACGGTTAAGATAATCTACCGGGGTAGTCAAGCCATAAAATTGAAAAGAAGCATTTACACCATTTTCGTAGTAAGCTTTTGCATCACCAGAAATAAGCCCTTTTTCAGCAGCTTCAGCCAAAAGGAACTGTAATTCAGCGAAGGTCATGATTACGCCTTTTGCAATGGAAAGGCCGTTCGTCGAGATGGAAAGCTCGTAAAAGGTGCCACCAATACGCGACTGAAACTGTGGGCCACCATTGTACTGAAGTGCTTCTACGTCGTTCAGACCATTTGGAATGCCTGCGAAAACCGGATTGGGTGAGGTTTCTGTATCAGGCGTTCCGCGGAAGAAAATTGACATCCGCGGGTCGTTCAAAGATTTTAACGTGTCGAGCAGGGTTTTGCTGGCGCGGAATTCATTGAAAGAACCAATACGCTGAGAAAAAAGTGGGAATTGATCCGGCGCAGAATTTGCGTAAGTGTAGACTGCATTGTCCGCTACACTTTCAAAAATCGGATAATTAGCAGGGCTTTCCACGATAGAACGAAGATCCACGCTCACGTCACGCTTACGGGAAATACGCATCAAAGCACGGATACGCAAGGAGTTGGCGAGTTTTTTCCAT
>JBBQLD010000389.1:0-4627 GCA_038327555.1 Chitinophagales bacterium | reverse complement strand
GGTTGAATATAGTTACACTCACGGTGGCTTTATGGTTTTTAATAACCACTTTGTGGTTTCCTGTGGTAGAAATCCATTCTGCATTTGGATTTTTGCTCATTATCGCACCGCTGGAAACGTTGTTGTTTTTCAAAATAAAACACCCTGGCAGTCGATACTTTTTACAAGGTATTTTACTTCTGGTTGGAGGCGTGGTGATCCACATTTTAAAAATCTCGCTTGGGGTTTGGTTCTGCTATTTTGACCTCGCACATTTATTAATGGGCGCTGCGTTTTGGTCTTTTATGCTAGGGTCGGAAGCCAAGCAAGCAGATGTGGCCAAGATCAACTAAGCTTTAGAAACTGTCTGCCAGGAGCATGTTCCTTTGAAATTATCTGCGCAATAGCGTCAAAAGCAGACAGGTCTCGTTGAAAATCCGCTTCTCCGAGGTCAAGAATTAGTACAGGCGTTTCCGTTTCGGTGCTCAAATAATCAAAATAGGCATCCTGGATTTCTGTCAAATATTCTGGCGAGATATTTTGCTCTATGTTCCTACCGCGTTTTTTAATTTGTTTCAACAGAACCTCTACTGGCCGGTGCAGGTATAGCAAAAGATCTGGTTTAGGGAAAGTAGCGTTGAGGACCGAAAAAAGTCTTTGGAATAGCCTGAATTCCGCTTCACTCAGGTTATTTTTTGCAAATAGCAACGTTTTTACAAAAAAATAGTCCGCTACCGTAAACAATCGGAAAAGGTCTGGCTGTGAGAAATGTTCGAGCAATTGCTTGTGGCGCTCGGTCATAAAAAAGAGTTCAACCGGGAAAGCGTACCGCTCAGGCTGCTCGTAAAATGGCGGCAAAAAAGGATTGTCCGTAAATTGCTCCAACACCAACGCACAACCGAATCGCTCTGCCAGCTGATGGCAAAGCGTGGTCTTCCCCGCACCAATGTTGCCTTCAATGGCTATGAAATTGTAAATAGCCATAGGCCGTTGAGCGTTTTCCACCTTTGCCTGTTCAGGTTAATAGTCCAGCATGACCACATCTGAGTTGTCGTCGCAGTCCATATAAAGTTCGTCAATCTGCTTATTGAGCAATGGATGCTCAAAATCAGGTGCAATTTCCATCATTGGTGCGAGCACAAAACCGCGTTTTTGCAGCTCAGGATGTGGGATTTCAAGGCCCTTGTCGCGAATTACACGCTTACCATAAAACAGAATGTCGATGTCAATAACCCGTGGGCCCCATTTCTCTTTTCCCTCTCGATCTCGACCGAGTTCGCGTTCTGCACGACTGATCCGATCGAGTAAATCACGCGGGTCAAGGGTAGTATTGACCATCAAAACTTGATTGTAAAATGGATCTTGGTTTGGCTCTCCCCAGGGTTGAGTTTCGTAAACGTGGCTTTTTTTGGCAATTTTGCCTATGTTTTTTTCAATTAAGATAATGGCATCGCGGAGATTTGCGCCCCTGTTTCCTACATTACTGCCGAGGCATAGGAAAACATTGATGTATTTTTTTGTGGTAAATGTCTGCATGGTCAAAAAGTCAACAATCAAGTGTCAAAAGTCATAAAGTGCGCAAAGGTAGTAAAAGACTTTGGGGCGGGTAATATTTGGGAACAAGCTACCTTCACGCCGGCATCTAATTTCAAATATGAAAGAAAAAATCCTTGCTGCTTACCTCCGCTACGCAACAAATGTAGACGGATTACTCAATGCGCTCTCCCCGCTAAACGATGATCTGCTGAACCGGAAACCCGCGGAAGGGGGATGGTCGGCCATCCAAACCTTGCACCATTTAATTTTGGTAGAAGAAAATGCAATGGCTTACGCAGTCAAGAAACTGAGTTTTAATCCTCCTTTGGAAAAAGCTGGATTTAATGCCTGGGGCCGAAGCCTTTTGCTGCGGGTGGTTTTACAAAGCCCAATAAAATTTAAAGCCCCAAAATCAGCGGGCAATGAGCGCTTGCCTGACCGAGTAACTTTCGCCGAAACCGAAGCTCAATGGCAAAAAATACGTAAGGTGTGGATCGAGTTTTTCGAAAAAATGCCGGACGAATTAGCCAATAAAGCCGTCTTCAAACACCCACGTGCCGGACGGATCAGTTGGTTGCAAACCATTGATTTTTTCAACGCACACTTTGAAAGGCATCAACGACAAGCGCACAGGGCCGTTTCGTAAGATGTTAGTCTTTTGGTTTTGTGAAATTAAATACTTTGCAGCCTGAAGTATCTTTTCACAAAACCAACATAGACTAACTTATGCGCCAATTAACACTCGCCCTGCTTGCTTTTCTTGCTTTTAGCCTTTCGGCTCAAAAAGTATATACACCAGACTGGGAATCAATCGACGCTCGCCCCACGCCCGACTGGTGGGTGGATGCCAAATTCGGCATTTTTATCCACTGGGGCGTATATTCCGTGCCCGCATTTACAGCCAAAGGCAACTATGCAGAATGGTATCAACATGCCTTAGAAAACAATTCTCATAAAGGAAGAGTACGGGCGTATCACGAAGCCAACTATGGCGACCGTACCTACTATGACCTCGCCGACGACTTTCACGCAGAACTTTACAATCCAGACGAATGGGCCAGGCTTTTTGAGCGTGCTGGCGCAAAATACGTGGTATTGACCTCCAAACACCATGATGGCTTTTGTCTTTGGCCAAATGAGGAGGCCAACCGGAGTTGGGGCATTCCTTGGAATTCCGAAGTACGCGGACCAGGGCGCGACCTCTTGGGCGAACTTTTCACAGCGCTCAATAAAACAAAGGTGAAGCCCGGACTCTATTTTTCGCTTTACGAATGGTTCAATCAAAGCTGGCTAGACGATCATGCCCAATATGCCCTGGATCACGCGATGCCTCAACTTTATGAAGTAGTGCAGCGATACGAGCCATCGGTCGTTTGGACGGATGGCGAATGGGAGGCCAGTTCTGACGTTTGGCAATCCAAACAATTCCTGAGTTGGTTGTATTCAGAGAGCAGTGTTCGCGACTTTGTGGTAGCCAACGACCGCTGGGGAAGTGATACCCGATTCAAACACGGAGGTATTTACACCCCTGAATATCAACCCGATTTGGATTTTGAAGCTCATGCCTGGGAAGAAAGCAGAGGTATGGGCGCCTCCTATGGTTACAACCGCCATGAAGATGCCTGGGATTATAATTCAGCCCAATCCCTCGTGCTTCACCTTGTGGACAAGGTATCTCGCGGGGGAAACTTTCTACTAGACATTGGCCCTGATGCGCATGGAAAAATTCCGCCGATTATGCAGGAGCGTCTGATGGATATTGGCAAATGGTTGAGCATCAACGGGGAGGCCATTTATAGCACCCGGCGTTGGCGTGCGCCAGTGCAGTGGAGCGAAGGTCGCAGGAATTGGAAACCTAATTCGGAGGCTTCAAAGGTTGTTGTAGATCCACTTTTGAAGCAAACCGTTGATCCAGATCCAGGTTTTGCGGTAAAAGAGATTTTTTACACTTGGAATCCAAAAACCAAGTCTGTTTATGCTATTTTTCCAAGGTACCCAAATGATAGAAAATTGATTTTGAAAGGGATGCAATTGCCAGTAACAGGCACAGAAGTTACATTTTTGGCTACTAAAGAAAAACTCAGAGCAGAAAATATTGCTGGTAATGTGGTAATCACCTTGCCAGAATACAACCCCAATAAAATCAAATCAGCCCTGGCGTATGCCGTGAAAATCAGCGGTTTTGGAGACTTTGTCGCAAAACCAACCGTGGACGTAAATTACGATCCAAAGACGGTGAAACCGATCGTAAAACTCAGTACTAAAACCCTGGGCGCTTCTATTCGCTACACCACAGATGGCAAAGAACCATCGGAAACTTCTTTGAGTTATACGGTTCCATTCACGCCGGTTGCAAATTGCACGGTACGCGCCAAGGCATTTAAAGTAGGACTGATTTCTAGCAATACTGATTCCAGCCAAGTGAAACTAGTCCGGCAATTACCCGCTCAAAATCTGCTCAGAGCACCCGCTGAAGGACTTCGAGCCGAGCTACGAACCATTGATGGTGAAGAATACACTTCAGACAAGGTAATTCGCGGCTTTTTGGAAAAAGCCGATGATGTAAATACCATTCAGCCCGACCCATATTGTTTAGAAAACAAATGTGGCATGATTTGGAAAGGGTATCTTGATATTCCTGAAACTGGAGGCTACCGTTTTTGGACGGAATCCGATGATGGTTCGCTCCTGTCCATCGATGGCGAAATGGTAGTCAATAACGATGGAGATCATGGCATGATAGAAAAAACGGGCATTGCCCATCTCCAAAAAGGATATCATTCAATACGCATTGTCTATTTCAATTCTGGCGGAGATGCTGGTCTAAAAGTTTACTATGCTCCACTGGGGGAAGATAAGCGGGAATTTGAAGAAGGGATGTTGGGGCACTAGTACAAGTTAGTATCTTCGCAACGATTTTAAAACATGCCACCTGTGCGAATTCCATTTTTAAAAACGATCTTCTTCAGCCTGTTCTTGCTAAGCAAGTCCATAGGCCTCTTCGCTCAAGCCGACAAAGTCCGTCAACTCGAGGAGCAGTTGCGCGGTACAGAATCTGCCAAACGCATAGAAATACTCATTGATTTGGCCGACGCCAATCTTTATGCTGGGG
>JBBQLD010000388.1:0-4628 GCA_038327555.1 Chitinophagales bacterium | reverse complement strand
GACATCTACACAACCTAGGCGCTGTTTAGAATCCCTTTGCTAAGGAGATTCCGGCAAACTTGGGTTGTGTAGATGTCTACGCTTCGCTGCGACATGACAATTCAAGTTTATAATGACAGCGTAGAATTAAGACTCATTCGCTTGATTTTTACCATAGACATCACAATCAAACTTAGCACAAAAAAAATAGCCATTGCCCTAACGCTATCGCGCATATCTCCGGTAATTTGCTGCACAAAACCAAAGGTAAAAGTGCCAATCACGGTAGAAACTTTGTCCATTACATCGTAAAAACTGAAATAAGAAGCGGTGTCTGGCGTGTCTTTCGGGAGGAGTTTGGCGTATGTTGCCCTAGACAACGACTGAATTCCTCCCATCACCAAGCCAACTGCCGAGGCCAGGAGATAAAAATCAAGACCCGTTTGTACATAATAACCTGCAATACAGACCACAGTCCAAATAATAAGCATGAGCATAATGGAAAACTTGTTGCCTTTCCTGCCGGATAATTTTGCTGAAGCCCAGGCACCACCTATGGCCACAATTTGAAGGATAAGGACTAAATAGATCAATTTAGTGGCGTCAAAACCAAGAACTACATCTGCAAAGGTGGAGGCAAGAAAAAGCACTGCTTGTACCCCAGCATTATAGCAGAAAAAAGCAAAAAGGAATGCTTTGGTATTGGAGTCTCGGCGTACGACTTGCCATACTTTTTTGAGCTCATGGTAACCTTTCCCTATCAGGTTTTCTTGGTGTTTGGTGGGCGCGTCTTGAGGAAGACGCCGGAAAGGGATTTGAGAAAAGCCTATCCACCATAAGCCTACCATGACAAAAGCGGTTGGCACAGCAAGGCCCTTGGCGTCAAAACCAAACCATTTGTAATTGCTGATTACCACTAAATTGATAATCAACAAAATAACACTCCCAATGAATCCATAACTGAAGCCTTTGGCACTCACGTCATCATAGCGGTCTTCCGTAGCGATGATGGGCAAAAAGGAATTGTAAAAAACGATCCCCCCGGCAAAACCAATCGTCGCCAGAATAAACCCTGTCACCCCAATCCAAAGGGTACTCATGTCGGTAAAAAACCACATGGACATACATGCCAGCGCCCCCATAAGCGTAAAAAAGCGCAAGAAAGCTATCCGTTTCCCGCCATAGTCAGCAATGCCCGAAAGGATGGGTGAAATAGCTGCAATGATCAAATAAGCCAGCGAAATAGAATATGCAAACAGCGATGAATTGGTCAGTCGAATGCCCGCAATCTGCACATAATCAACGGTTTCCTTGATTCCATCACCGGTCATAGCGAGGAAATAAGCAGGAAAAATGGCGACCGTGATCACCAGCGCGTAGGCCGAATTAGCCCAGTCGAAAAACGCCCAGGCATTGAGGGTGCGCGGGTTGTTTTTGGCCGGCTGAATAGCAGGTGCAGGATTTGGTGCTTCCACAGAAATAGATGTTTTATTGTTAATTGGGTGATTTGTGGATTTGGTGATTTGTCGTGCCAACCCTTGTTATGCCTGATTTTGCTTAGACCAGCTTGAATATTAAGGGCTGGCACAACAAATCCCCAAATAAACAAATAAACAAATCCACCTACTCCACCACCACTTCATCCACAAAAAGCCAGGCGCCTTCCTTCGCGCCAGGCGAGTCCTTTGGGATTACCCCGTAAGTTTTTGCCACGAATTTGAGGTAGCGACCTTTAGCGTTGGGGGTTTCGAGCACTACCTGCTCCACCGTTGAGCCTTCCAGTGCATCGGCATCTATGGTTTTAGAGCTAAGCAGTTTGAAATTCGTACCATCGTCCGAAATATATACCTCAGCACCTTTAGGAGGCCAGATCCAGGATGCTTTGGAATTTACGAAATTGAAGGAGACTTTGCCAAAAGCAGTAGGCTGCCCAAAGTCAATCACGGGGTCAATATCATGATTCACAAGTCCTACCCAGTTGTTCCAGGTCTTGATGCCGCCGGTTACGCCATTGGTCAGCGCATGCTCGTCACCACCTGTATATTGATCGGGTTTTCGAGGCATGGAATAGGGTTTTCCGATGGCTTTGTGAATGGTATACTGCACGGACATTGCTTTCCCGAGCGGTCTTGCTTTCCCAAAAATACCTGCTTTTAGGACGGTGGTTTTCGTGATCGGAATGGGAGAAACATATTTGGCGGAATTGAGTGAAGGTGGCTTCCCGTCGCTGGTATACCGAATTTCGAGTGCGGGATCGTTTGCTTTTAGCGTGACCTTACTTTCTGAAAAAGAAGCGGTTACGTCATAGAAACTCCGCGCAAATTTTACCCCCGCAGCATCGAGCCGGGTCATGTGGGGTTGAATGCGCTTCGCAAAGTCCGTCCAATTGCGCTTCCCCTTAGCAGACCATACTACCTCCGCCATTGCGCAGACACGTGGGAATGCCATGTACTCTACCTGTTCGGATTTGGGCATATACTCCGTCCATACGTTGCCTTGTGCACCAATAATATGCTTGGCAGCTTCTGGCGACAGTCCCTCTGGTATTGGCTCATAACTGTATACTTTTTCCAGCGTGGTAAGGCCGCCTATTGCGGTAGGCTCAGTGCTCGGGTCACTTTGATAGTGGTCAAAATAACAATGCGTTCCAGGGCTCATGATGGCATCGTGCCCGGCTTGAGCGGCTGCAATACCACCTTCTATACCCCTCCAGCTCATCACGGTGGCCGTAGGTGCCAGACCACCTTCCAGGATTTCATCCCAGCCAATTATTTTTCGGTTGTGCAGCGCAAGTGTTTTCTCCATCCGACGAATGAAATAACTCTGGAGTTCGTGTGCGTCTTTCAGCCCCTCGTCTTTCATGCGTTTTTTGCATTTTTCGCAGGCTTCCCAGCGTGTTTTAGGGCATTCATCGCCGCCAATATGAATGTAAGTACTTGGAAACAAGTCACATACTTCGGACATCACATCATCCAGAAAAGCGAATGTTTTTTCATTGCCAGCGCAAAAGACGTCGTCAAATATGCCCCATTTGGTGGCAGCTTCATAAGGCCCACCTGTACAACCTAATTCAGGATAAGCGGAGAGTGCCGCTAGCGCATGGCCCGGCATTTCGATTTCAGGAATTATGGTAACAAAACGCTTTTTAGCATACTCCACAATGTCTTTGATTTCTCGTTGGGTGTAAAAACCGCAGTATTTTTTCCCGTCAAAGCGCTGCGGGATATCATTATAATGACCGATCAAGGTTTCTTTGCGGCAGGAAGCAACGCGTTGTAGTTCCGGGTATTTTTTAATCTCGATGCGCCAGCCCTGGTCTTCTGTCAGATGCCAGTGAAAGGTATTGAGCTTGTGCATGGCCAGCATATCAATGTATTTTTTGACAAAAACTGGCTGAAAAAACTGCCGTCCAACATCTAAATGCATCCCCCGATAGGAGAATCGCGGTGCGTCTTGGATGAAACAAGCGGGAGCTACCCATTTCACACTGCCATAGCTGTGTGTGCCACCAAATTCGGGTGGGAAAATTTGGCGCAGGGTTTGTACGCCATAAAATGCCCCGGCCGCTGTCTTTGCACGGATAATCACAGCATTAGATTTTACTTCCAGAATATATCCTTCATCGGATAAGATGCTTGGATCCTGAAGGAAATAAATGGAGTTTCCTTTTGCTTCCTTGAATTTTTTAAAGGGTTGAATCACCAAGCGATAGCCGGAGCTGGTGGCCGTCATAGCCGTAAAATACTGGGCAGGAAGATCCCAATCAGCAAGGCCTTCAGGGATGTAAATCCGAGTGTCTTTTTTTAAGGTGAAAGCACCTTTCCTAGCCTCTACGCTTTGAGGCAAGGGAATAATATTGAAGGGGTTAGATACTGGCTGGCAGTATGCGAAGAGCGGAGCGAAAATTAAAAGGAAGTAAATACGTGACATTAGAAAGTGTTTATCGTCTATTTGCCCGCAAGATAAAAACCCTTATCAAGTCACCCTTAATTTTATTAGATGGAGTCTTTACTCGAATATCTTAAAAAATTTGGTACGCTTCCATTGCAAGATATCGAGCTTTTGCGTCGATACGTCAGGCAAAAGAACCTGTCAGTTTATGGATTGTGGCGCGCGCAGCACTGCATCAAATCGCCCACTATTTTGGCATTACATCGCAGTCGCTTAGCCGAATCCGTCAAAAAGTAACAAAAATTGCCAATTAATTAATAAATATGAATGCAAGTATGCTGTTTTTTGTCAGATATTTGCGGCACTCAGAATCTAAAAAATAATATTTCAAGCGATCGACAGGGACAAACAAACAACGCCCTCAAAATCGCTTCGTTTAAATCTTAATTACGGTAGGAAGATAAACGGCTCATTGGTTTAGACTGATGGGTCGTTTTTTCGTTCTTTAGGAACGGGTAAATAATAACTTGTTCCTTAACAAATCACCGCCCCTTCCTCATTCACCGGAGAAAGATAAACTTGGCTTTCCAATCCATGCGTTGCAAACGCCCGTTGCATCGCCACACGGGTACGATATTATCTCCTTGTGGGCCTCCAGAGGCAATTTGTTCGCCCGCCCAGGCAAAAGGCAGGAGTTCCCGCTTGCTCAGTCCAGTCCGAAGTAATTCGCTCACGGCCAGAGTGGCCGCTGCCGCGCT
>JBBQLD010000387.1:0-4652 GCA_038327555.1 Chitinophagales bacterium | reverse complement strand
GTAAAATCGGAAACCGTGGCAACCATATCTTTGACGTTGTAATTTTTATTGGACAAAAATACAAAAAAGACCTATAAGTTGATGGAAAAAATGGGCGCTAACACTTGTACCCTAAAAACCACCGGCCATGGCCGGAGCGGTACCATTCAGGTCTGTATTTTGGAGTTTGTCCAACCATTTTTCCATTTATGATGTCTATAAACTATCTTTAACCAAAACTACAATACGTCATGACCAAGTTACCTCTTTTCGTTTTTCTTGCGCTAATACTAAGTTTCATTGCTTGCCAAAAAGACCCTAAAGTAGTTGAAAAATCTCCGATTTCTGTCGAAAGTGTAGCAGAAATAGCCGAAATGAATCAAACACTCGGCTGGAAAATCTTCAACCAAGAGCAGGCAAGCAAACCTGGGGAGAACATCTTAATTTCCCCATTTAGCATCCAAACGGCGCTCAATATGGCCACAAATGGGGCAAAAGGCAATACGTTGCAGGAAATCTTGGAACTCATGGATCGCCCCGGATACCCGATCAGCAACCTGAACCGCTTGCACAACGACCTGACTACGCTGCTATGCGAACAAAGCGGTCACCCGACACTCACCGTTGCCAATCGATTTTTCTACGACAATAAACGGGTAAATGTCAAGACTCCTTTTTTGGATGCGATCAGCAGCTATGGCTGTGGAGCAGAAAATGTTGATTTTGATGCTGAACAAGCTGCGGTAGATCATATCAATGATTGGGTAAAAACGAGCACCAATGGGAAAATCGACAAGATTTTGAAAAACATCAGCGTGTTAGACGTAGCCTTTCTAATCAACGCACTGCACTTTAAAGCGGATTGGGCTATTGGCTTTTCGTCCGAATTGACGCACTCGTCTTCATTCACCAAAGCAGATGGCTCGGAAATACAAGTTGAATTTGTAAATGCCGACCGGGTCTTTTCCTTCAGCCAAACGCCGAAATATAGCCTCGTTGACATCCCTTTTAATGATTCCACATTTAGCCTCAGCTTTATCCAGGCTGCTGAAGCAAATACGGAGACCGATTGGCATTCCACGATCAATCCAAATACTTTCAATGCCTTGTTTGAAAATATCCAAACGGAACGGGCAATAGTCAACTTCCCAAAACTCAAACTATCGTATGACAATGATTTGATCAAAAGCCTGGAAACATTGGGCGTAAGAGATGCTTTCTCACCAAATGCAGCCGATTTTACAGACCTCGGAACAGCACAGAGTAATATTTTTATCAAACAACTCAAACACAAAGTCGTACTGGAAGTGGATGAAAAAGGGGCAGAAGGGGCCGCGGTTACGTCTATTGGTTTTGGCATTGATTCGCTGCCGCCAAGTTTTTTGTTCAACCACCCATTTGTGTTGGTTTTGCGGCATATATCTACCAATACGATGATTTTTACTGGATATGTGGCAGATCCGAGCCTCTAGACTATTACATCGCTGCCATCACTGGGGTTTGTTCGAAAAGGAATGAATATCCACCCCTCAAAAACCTCCCACATGCTCCTCCGCGAAATCATGGAAAACCTAGGCACCGCCTCTTTCGCCATCTCCGGCGCCCTGGCTGCCCTCAACAAACGCCTCGACGTATTCGGAGTACTGGTACTGACTTTTGCCACGGCAATCGGTGGCGGAACGATTCGCGACATAATGATTGGAAACACGCCAGTGGCGTGGATGAAAGACCAGCAAGCCATCATGGTTGTCTTCACCGCCTATCTCTTCACCCTATTGTTCAGAAAATACTTGCAGTTTTTCCCTCGAACCCTGGCAATTTTTGATGCCATTGGATTGGGATTTGCCACCGTTGTCGGATTGCAACGTGGACTGGAAGCCGGGTTAAACCCCTCGGTTTGCGTCGCGTTGGGCATGGTGACTGGCTGCTTTGGCGGGGTGTTGCGCGATGTATTGCTCAACGAAATCCCGCTCGTGTTTCGTAAGGATATTTACGCTTCGGCCTCTTTATTGGGTGGTAGCCTTTATTTTGTGTTTTCGGCTTGGGACCTCGTTGCATCCGCAGCAGCAACCCTTTCGGTGATGGTCGTGGTGGGTGTGCGCTTGGCCGCCATGCAGTGGAAATGGGATTTGCCAAACCCGGGATAAATTTATGATTTTGGAATTACGATTTACGATTTTGGAATTACGATTGTTTCGATCCAAAGAAGGTATGAATCAAGCCTACTTCGGATTGAAACAATCGTAATTCCAAAATCGTAAATCGTAAATCGTAAATTCTTAAACCCCTTCCTTAGTTTTGCGTTATCCCCTCGCCGTATCTTGCGGCTTCTGAAACGAATCCATGGCAACTTTTTCTATAAACCTCAAAGACGGCTCCGTCGAAACGCCTAAACCCCTAATTGTTGGCATTGATCTGGGGACTACCAATAGCCTCGTAGCTTTTATCAAAGACGGTCAGCCATATTGCGTGAAAGGAGCTGATGGACGCAGCACCCTAGTACCAAGCGTGATACATTTTGCCGAAAATGGCGACATTCTCGTTGGTGATGCCGCTAAAGAAAAACTGGTCACAGACCCGGCTAACACCATTTTTTCGGTCAAACGACTCATGGGCAAGTCGTTCCGAGATGTGCAATCCAATCGAGATTTTTTTGGGTATCAGATTATTGACGACGATACCGATTCGTTGGTAAAAATCCGAGTCAAAGATCGTTTTTACAGCCCTGTCGATCTGAGTGCCCTGATTTTGAAGGAATTGAAGGCCAGAATTGAAACTGAACTCGGCCAACCCATCGAAAAAGCCGTCATCACCGTTCCAGCCTATTTCAACGACAATCAACGTCAGGCCACACGCGATGCCGGCAAACTCGCCGGGCTTGACGTGCTTCGCATCGTGAACGAACCAACCGCTGCTGCACTTGCGGCCCCTCCCAGTGTAGAAGGTGCTGTCGCTGTGTATGATCTCGGCGGCGGCACTTTTGATATTTCTATCCTTCAAATTCAAGATGGAATTTATGAGGTGATTGCAACCAACGGTGACACCTTTTTAGGCGGGGATGATTTTGATCGCGTCCTCGTGGAATTTTTTTTAGAACAACTTGGGCTCAGCCGTGAAGTATTGACGGAAGACCCCAACTTTGGGCAAACGATACGACTGCTCGCAGAACGCGCAAAAAAGGAGCTTTCGCAGGCTGATTTTTTCGAATTCCAATTTTCGGAAAGCTTGCAAAATAAAAAAATCCACCTTACCCGGTCTGTATTTGAAAGCCTGATTGAACCACTGATAACCCGCACCCTGGACTGTTGCCGCAACGTGCTGCGCGATGCTAAACTTTCGACGGAACAAATTGCTCAAATCGTACTTGTTGGTGGAAGCACCCGAGTGCCGATAGTAAAAAAACGCGTTTCTGAATTTTTCGGAAAGCCCGTTTTTGATGATCTAAATCCCGACGAAATCGTAGCCTTGGGTGCCGCACTACAAGCTGATGTGCTGGCAGGGAATCAACAAGACATTTTACTCCTTGATATCACGCCCCTTTCGCTCGGCATTGAAACGGTCGGTGGCTTGATGGATGCCATCATTCCACGAAATTCCAAAATCCCGATCAAAGCCGCAAGACAGTACACCACAAGTGTAGATGGTCAAAAAAACCTGAAAATCAGCGTGTTCCAAGGTGAACGCGATCTGGTAGAATACAACCGAAAACTTGGCGAGTTCATTCTGAGCAACATTCCGCCAATGCCCGCTGGATTGCCCAAAATTGACATTCAATTCATCCTCAATGCTGACGGAATCCTCACCGTTCGCGCACGAGAACTGCGGAGTAACCTGGAAACCCAAGTCGAAATACGCCCAACCTACGGCATCAGCGAAGAAGAAATGGCGCTGATGTTGATTGATAGTATTCAAAATGCTGAATCAGATATCGCTGCACGTGGCTTGCTCGAAGCCCGCAATGAGGCAAATAACATCCTGCTTTCCGGCGACAAATTTTTGGTTCAAAACTCGGCTATCCTTTCTGAAGCGGAACAAACAGAGACCCGCGCTTTGCTAGGAACCTTGCGCCAGGCCGTAGCTGGCTCCGACAAAGACCGAATTTTGACTTCGATGGAATCACTCAACAAATATACCGCGCCACTTGCGCACCGCGCCTTGGATGTAAATATCCGCGCTGCAATGCAGGGGAAGAAAATTTGATCCATTTAGAAACGGGTAAATAATAACTTTCTCCTTACCTTAGAAAGTACTGATGGTTAATTCTGGCTGGTTTTTCTTTGCAGAAAAATAACCTTCACAATATCGGCACTCCATGCCCATGCTTTACCTTTGACGGCCAAATAACCAATTACCCGCCCACGCTTGATAAAAGCCAAAGCTGGGTTCATCCAAATCGCTCTTATTAAAGTCGCCCTAAATTGACACTTGCCAAATCGTTTTTTGCCAAAGCTAAAAACGATTCGGCTTTTATTCACTACTCAATCACTCCAAACTGGATGATTCAAAAATTCCTTTATTTTTCCTTCTTCTTGTTGATATCTCAAACTGCATTTGCCCAAAAAGCCACGATAGTTGGCTGGGTGCGAGATGCGGACAACAATGCCCCTTTGCTTGATGCCTCTATAGTTCTATCAGGCACGGGCAAAATCGCAGCTTCAGATAAAGACGGTGCT
>JBBQLD010000386.1:0-4660 GCA_038327555.1 Chitinophagales bacterium | reverse complement strand
AAAGTAAATTATTCATTTGATACTATTTGTTTTAATTGGCGGTAACTAAGGTTCTCCGTCACCCTCCCCATATAACCTCCATTGCGTGAAAACCCGCTTTGTCATCACTTTCCCCAATAGCGCCAGTTGCGTGTATCCAGCCACATGGGCTGGATACACGCAACTGGTAAACTGGTAGCTTGGGTGGAAAGATTGGATTCATTGAGGCGTTTTTTAAAGTGTAAATGTAAGGTTCAAGCGCATATTTCCAAATCATCTAAGGGCGAATTTATTTTACCCCAACTTTTTTTATACTATAAGCGTGTTTCGCTATCGTAGCAGCTATCCCGATCCCCAATTTTAACGGTCTACAGTGCTCAGCGCCACAAACCACTCCATCGCCTCCGGGTTCCGCATAGAATCCCGATTAAACGCCTTATCCAGGGGCTTCCGTTGCAGCACTTTCTTTACCGGGGTCTCCATCTTTTTGCCGGAAATGGTGTAGGGGACATCCGGGATCTCTATGATCTCATCCGGTACATGGCGCGGGCTATAAGCCGTGCGTAAGGCCGTTTTGATCCGGGACTTCAACTCGTCCGTCAAGGAAAAGCCTGCATTAAGCACCACAAACAGCGGCATCCAATCCGAGCCATCCGGGCGTTCAAGGTTGATAATGAGGGTATCCCGCAGTTCCGAAATCTGATCCAGCGCGCGATAGATCTCCGCCGTGCCAATGCGCACGCCCTGTCGGTTGAGGGTGGCATCCGAGCGGCCCAGAATGACGATGCTGCCGCGCTCCGTGATTTGAATCCAGTCGCCATGCCGCCAAACACCGGGGTAATGCTCGAAGTATGACGCCCGGTATTTCGAGCCGTCGGTATCCCCCCAGAAATAGACGGGCATGGAAGGCATGGGTTGGGTCACCACCATTTCTCCTACTTCGTCAGGGGGCACTGGATGCCCTTCCTCGTCCCAGCTTTCCATCGCGCAACCGAGGCATCTGCACTGAATTTCTCCTTGATAAACAGGCAGTTGAGGGTTTCCGCCAACCCAGGCCGTGCATACATCCGTGCCTCCCGCCATACTCGAAAGCCACAAGTCGGACTTGATGTTTTCATACACCCAGGCATAGGCCTCCGGTGGAAGCGGGGAGCCTGTGGAGCCAATACTGCGCAAATGGCTCAGGTCAAAATCAGCTTTTGGCGAAATGCCCGCTTTCATGCAGCTGACCAAAAATGGTGCGCTCGTGCCAAAATGAGTGATTTTGGTTTTTTCGGCCAAGTCCCACAAGACGTTCATGTTTGGGTAACCCGGACTGCCATCATACAACACAATGGTAGCGCCCGCCAACAAGGCTCCCACGGTAAAATTCCACATCATCCAACCCGTGGTCGAGTACCAAAAGAAACACTCCCCAGGGCGAATGTCGTTGTGGAAATGGGTGTATTTCAAATGCTCCAGCAAATTGCCGCCATGCGAATGCACAATGGCTTTGGGAATACCTGTGGTGCCCGAAGAATAGAGAATCCAGAGCGGGTGAGCAAAGGGAACTGCTGTTGGGCTATGTACGGTAGACGGTAGACGGTTGACGGTTGAGGGCTGGGGGTTGGCAATGTTTTCCCAGTTAATGACTTCTTGCTCCACTGAAAGCGTCGCATATTCATCCAAAAAAGGAATGAAAATCACTTTTTCGAGTGAAGGCAAAAGTTGACAAATCTCCCGCACCGTATCGCGTTTGTCGAAGGCTTTGCCACCGTACGTATAGCCATCCACGGTGATAAAAATTTTAGGCTGGATCTGCGCAAAACGGTCGGCTACACTCGCTGCCCCAAAGTCGGGCGAACAGCTTGACCAGACCGCACCGACAGACATAGCGGCTAACACCGCCACCACAGCATGGGGCGAATTGGGCAAAAATGCTGCAATTCGATCGCCGGGCTGGATGCCACTTTCGCGAAAGAAATAAGCAAGTGCAGCGGTCTGGCTTTCTAGTTCGGCCCAACTCATTTCAGTCCGTGGATGGCGTTCACTTTGAAAAATGATGGCCGGACGCGTGTCTGTTTTTTGCCGAAAAACATGCTCAGCGTAATTGAGCGTGCTGCCTTCAAACCATTGAAAATCAGGCATTTTATTGCCTGAAAGTACTTGCTTGTAAGGACTGTGATGCACTACTTTGAAATATTCCCAGAGACTTTCCCAGCAATCAGCGAGCTGCTCGGTACTCCATTTCCAGAGCGCAGTGTAATCTTCGAAATGAAGGTTTTTTTCCTGAGCCAGCCACGTGGTGTAGTGGGCCAGGTTGCAGTCTTGCAGCAGGCTGGGGGAGGGTTGCCAGAGCAATTTGGGTACAGGTATGGGCATGGTAGGCAAATATAGATTGCGGGGCAAAGTTCAAAACTTTAGGGGAGTCCGAAGGCTTTGCTTATTTTTGTCGATCAAAAATTTTAACCCATGAAAGAATTTGCGTTGACGGATACGCTCCTTTTGACGGTTGAGGCGCGCATTGAGTTTGAAGAACGCGCTAAAATTCGTCCCGAATGCATCGAACTCAAACTTGAGGGTATATGTGAAGGAGTCTATTCCTCATGAATCACCTTGCGCATTGTTTTCTCTCCTTTGGAGACGAAGACCTCCTCCTCGGCAATTTTATCGGCGATTTTGTGAAAGGACACGATTGGGAAAACTACCCCCGGCCTGTACAGCGTGGCATTCTACTCCATCGGACTATTGATTCTTATACCGACAACCACCCCATGACTGACCGAAGTGTGGCCAGGATTCGGACTTTGGCCCGGCGTTATGCTCCTCCGTTTGTGGACATTTTATACGACCATGTACTGGCCATTCACTGGGCAAAATATACAGACGAGCCCTTCGAGGTTTTTGCCGCAACAACCTATACCCAACTCGAAAACCAAGCTTCGGAAATGCCCCTATTGCTCCAGGAACGACTACCCAAAATGATCGCAGGCCAATTTATCCAGGGTTATACCCACCGCGAAGGATTGGAGTGGGTACTGCATCGTTTTACCACACGGCTCACAGGCGAATTTGACCCGCAAGCCATTGCAGACCTGTTTTTTCAGGAACTTAACGGGTTTTCAGCAGATTTTAATAGCTTTTTCCCAGACTTGTTGGCACACGCCAAACTTTTCTTGCAGCAAAACAGGTAATTTTGCCCTGTGCAGACTCTCCTTAAAAATATTCTCCTGGGGCTATGGTGCTTCCTTACTGCTGACGTATGGGCACAGCAAGCACCACGTTTGCGCAATTTCCAGCCCTTCGATTATGAAGCCCAAAACCAGAACTGGTCATTGGCACAGTCTCCGGAAGGTTGGCTTTACGCTGGAAATAACGGAGCCTTGATGGAATTTGACGGCATGCGTTGGCGGCATTTTGCCTTGCCCGAAAAACAAGCTATTCGCGCAGTAGGCGCAGGTCCGTCTGGCGAAATTTTTTGTGGCGGTTTTGCGGAATTTGGCTATTGGAAAAAAGACGCTTCCGGACGATTTAACTACACTTCTTTAAGTGCCCGGTTGGGTGAAGGGCAGGTCGGCAAAGAAGAGATTTGGCATATTCTCGTGCTGCCCGAAAGTGTGCTTTTTCAATCGTTTTCTACCATCTACAAGTTTGATTATCAAAAGGTAGTGCCCATAAAGCCGCCTAATGCCATCATGTTTGCGCAGTGGGTGAATGGACAGGTGATATTACCCGTCATCGAACGCGGGCTCTACGAACTCTTGCCCGACAACACCTTCCGTGCTCTGCCAGGCTCGGAGGTTTTGAAAGACAAAATTGTGCAGTTTCTCGTCCCAAACGGACAAGGTGGCATTTGGGCAGGCACTTCCAACGACGGCATTTTCGATTTTCAGGACGGCCACTGCAAGCCTTGGGACGATCCGCTTAATGCCGTTTTTCGTAAAAATCAACTCAACAAAGCGGTGGTACTGCGTGAGGGTGGTTGGGCCATTGGAACCATTCTCGATGGCGCCTACATCCTAAATTCCGCAGGGCAATTGCGTTGTCATTTCCACCGCGAGAACGGCTTACAGAATAATACGGTACTGGCGCTTTTGGAAGACATCGATGGCAATCTTTGGCTGGGCCTGGATCGAGGCATCGACTTTGCAGCCTTGCGTTCGCCACTCACTTTTTTCACCGACCAGACCGGGAAAATTGGCACTGTATATGCGGCGGCGGTTCACGAGAATCGCCTTTTTATTGGCACAAATCAGGGCGTTTTTCAAACACAATATCCATCGCCCCTCCTTCCAGCTCCCTTTGCCCTGGTTGAAGGTTCACAGGGGCAGGTCTGGCAACTCCAGGTGTTTGACAATCAATTGATTTGCGGCCACAATAGTGGCACTTTCCTGATTCAAGGCAAGGGTGTACGGCGCATTTCCAGCGTCACAGGGGGATGGTGTGCCGTCACAGTGCCCGGGCGATCCAACACACTTTTGCAGGCGACTTATACGGGGCTTGTTTTGTTCAAAAAACAAAAGGATGGGGCCTGGAGTTTTGCTGGCCGAGTTAGTGGGTTTAGTGAACCTTTGAAAAAAATAGCTTTTGACGCGGCGGGCAACCTCTGGGGGGCACACCCAAACAAGGGCCTTTTTCGCCTTCGATTAAGCGAGGATCTGTTGCAAGTGCAGGAATTCAAAACCTTCACCCGAGATGATGG
>JBBQLD010000385.1:0-4663 GCA_038327555.1 Chitinophagales bacterium | reverse complement strand
GTCTACTTTTGAGTACGAATACTCGGTTGTACTACAATTAGGCTTTGTGAAAAAATGATTTTTTTTGACTGTTCCAGTTTTACTGGACTGAGGGATTGGAGTTTTGCCTGCAAGTTGCAACTGTGGGCTGGCCCGAAACCACACCAAAAGAAGTAGGGCGCGGACACCGAAAAGCGAAAAGAGTAGGTATAGAACTCAAATCTTTCAAACAACATGAAAAAAGTATTTTTGCTCTTGGCCTTTGCGTTTTGCGCGACGTCGGCTTTTGCCAGCACGATTGACCCACCAGAATCTGAAATTGCAAAACTATTGTTGAAAAATTCAGAGAGTACTCAAATATTTTCTCCACAAGCCAATTGCATTTTGTGTTCGGCATGTTATACGGAAAACAATGTCATTTGTGCTTCTGGGCGTGACTGCGAAACTGCTGCTGCTAATTTAGCTTTTGCCTTTGAGGCATTAAATTGTGTTGATAGTGAGTGATGATTGATTCCTCCGCTTTTTTGTGATTCAAGCAATAATTAATCATTAATTTGTACCTGTCGGAGTGGAAATAGATTGGCTATAACCATTCCTACAGGTACTTATCTAGCCAAATATGCAAAAATTATATTTTATGCTTTTGGGGTTCATCCTTGTTTCATGCCAGTTACACGCCCAATTGGATACCATACCCCTTGGCAAGGTTACCTATTCCCATCAAGTACACCCAAGCGAAGTGCCCAGTAAGAATGGCGTCGCAGAGTTGTATTTTAACAACAGCAGGTCTTTGTATCGACACCTGGGTTTTCTCGAAGAACAAGGGGAAAGTTACCCGGATCCCAGTGGAATGCTGATTAAGTCAGTTGGTGGCGATAAGCAGGGAGCGCCCATTTATAAAATGCATCCAGAACGCAAGTTGCTTTACCGAAGTCATTGTGTTGGAGGAAAAGGGCGTTACATAGTGTCAGATACTTTAGGTGGAATTGAATGGGTGCTTCATCCTGAACATAAGCGCTTTGGTCCGTATGACTGTCGTAGAGCAACGGGTGTTTTCCATGGTCGGGAATATGAGGCCTGGTATAGCCTTGAGCTTCCTGTTCCAAGCGGTCCATTCAAATTGGGCGGATTGCCCGGGCTTATTTTAGACGCTCGAACAACGGATGGCACGGCGGAATTCTCCTTTGTAAGCATCGAAATTTCCAATACGCTCCAGGATAGGATAAAGCCGCCTTTTGGCAAAGATTCAGGACTGAATTACATGCAATATGAAAAAGCTAGGTGGGCGTATTCCATAAATCAAGTAGCCGAATTTAATGCTAAAGGGATGAATATTACGATATTTAAAGACCCCAGCGCTTTGGAGTTGTGGAAACCTGATCAGTAATTTGTCAGCCTTTCAAACCATTTATCCGCATGGGAAACCTCCAAATGTTTGCGTTAGGTTTTTTTTTGTCGTCGGCTAGTTTGATGCAGGGCCAAAAAATAGCTGGTCAGGTGCATGATTCGCTCGATGCACCGATTATTTTCGCCAGTGTAGTAGCTACTAGTTGCCAAGATGAACAAGTGCTGGCTTACACGAACACGGATGAAAAAGGCAGGTATCAACTGGTGATAAAAAGCGATTGCGACAGTATCAATGTCACGGCCAGAGCCCTTGGATATCGAAGCGTAGCAGTCCGCCTAGCGATGCGCGACCTACCTGCCGAGCGGGATTTTGTATTAGCGAGTATCGAATTGCAAGCAGTAATCGTGCGCGGTAAAACGCCCCCCGTCATCACTCGAAAAGACACGACAGAATACAACGTGGCCTCTTTTTCAGACAGTACAGAGATTTCTGTAGAAGACCTGCTGAAAAAACTCCCCGGTGTTCGAGTGGCAGAGAACGGTCTCATTAGCTACAACGGCAAACCGATTGAGCGGGTCATGATAGATGGCGACGACCTTTTTAGTGAAAATTATACGCTGGCTACTCGCAACATCCGTGCAGACCTGATCTCCAAAGTGCAGGTTATTGATCGTTTTCAGGAAAACCCTCTGATGAAAGGCATCCAGGAATCCGACCGCATGGTCATGAACCTGAAAATAAAGCCCGACCGAAAACGGGTACTTTCTGGCAGTGCTGAACTAGGCGGCGGCTATGGTAATGACTGGAAAGGCCGAGCGCATACCAACCTCTTCTCTTTGAGCCGAAAAGAAAAAATCTACCTTATCGGCAATGCTAACAACAGCGGAGATAATGCTCTTTCGGATATAGAATGGACGGCAGGAGGTGGTTTCCAAGCCTTTCGCAAACCACAGACCTTACAGGCCAATCCCTTGCAAGTACGCGAGGTTTTACAAAGCCCCCCTCTTGATAATGCAGGCTTGCCATCCATTTATACCCAAGCGAACCGAAGCGAGCTGGTCTATCTTGGTTTTGTATTGCCCAGTTCAGCTGCGTTCAAAACAAAGATTTCTACTTGGGCTGGGTCGGTAAGGCTGAACCAACAATCTGGCAATTCAACGCGCTATTTTTTTGGATCGGACACCCTGGATATTGCTGAAACCCGATCGGTCAGCAAACGAAACAGCACGTATAACGTACAGCTTGAATCGGAATATTTTCCCAGCAACAAAAAACACGCTTTGCGGGGTTTTTTCAAAATAGGAAGCAAGCCCATCCAGCATCATTTCGATTTGCTCCGAAACCAATCTGGGGGTGATGAATTTCAGGTGGTCAGCCAGTCTAACCAACACAACTTGGATGTTTTTGGCTCGTTCGAGTACACCTTAAAACAGCGTGAGTCTTCTGCATTCCAAATCATCAACAAAACCGCCTGGCATCAGAGCCGATCGGCGTTAATGCCTGAATATGCATGGTATGCCCCGTTTTTTGGATTAGATTCCGCTTTTACCCAACTCCGGCAAACCACTGCCCAGCGGCAAGGGAAAAGTGTTTTTATGGGCCGTTGGCTGGCTCGCTCGAATTCTGTTCAATGGCAGGCTGAGGCTGGGGTAGATTGGAACTGGGGGACGCTGGTTTCCGACCTTCGGCTGGAAAATAATCTTGGGGCGCAATGGAAGCCCGGAGCAGAATACCAAGAAAATGCTCGTTTGCAAGCACCCAAATATTTTACAAACCTTTCGGTAACGCGAACATTTGGATCACTTTTGACACGGACGCGGCTGGGTGCAAGTTACTGGCCCATACATTTTGAGGCCGCCGCAGTTTTGCCGAACAAACCACGATTTTGGGCTCTTGAGCCTCGCATTGATCTCCGATATGCCCTGGGTGAATATGCGACCTTCAGCACCTTTTACGGATTTCAACAAGACTTGCCGGAGCTTATTGACCTGCGTTCCGCCTTAATTTTCTCTGATTACCAACTGGTTACACGCGGACTTCCTAACCTAGCCTTCCAGTCAGGCCATCAAGCTGGTCTGCAATACCGATACAATAATCAATTGCGCCAATTTTCTTGGAACGTTAGTGGAAGTATGTCCCGAAACAAAAATCAGTTTGGCACGCAGTTCCAAATCAATCCATTTCTTACAGTACAGGAAAAATTCAGGCCAGTAGGCAGGATATCCTACGGGGTGAATGGTGGAGCAGATCGCTATGTGCGCAAGATGCACTCCAGATTTGAGATCGGGTTTGGCTGGAGTTTTTTGCAAGAAACAGCCAAGCTCAACAGCGAAACGGCCACTCAATTAGATCAAAACATCCTTTCCACAAATTTTGGCTACGGTACAGCTTTTAATACCTGGGTGAATGTGGTACTCTCCAGCCAAATTTCCCAAATCTCAGGTCGAAATAAATCTGCTGGCTTCAGCACCCGTTCTACCAATTGGTTTTCTACGGCGCAGATCAATGTCAGGCCCAACAAGCTTTTTGACCTGAAAATATTCATTCACCAAGTGGCCAGCCAAACGGGTTCAAGTTCATACAACATTGCTTCTGCTTCTGATTGCGTAGCTAATTTGCGCTTGAAAAAATGGCGCAGCACGATGGCGTTTTCTGCGGTCAACCTATTTAGCACTAGCCAATACGAGCAAGTATTTGCCGACGCTTTTTCTCAAAGTATTACTCGTGTAATTGCCGTGCAGCCGTTTTTTCTGCTTAGCTGGGAAAAAAGTTTTTAAAAACCGCATTTTCAGGCAACAGCATCGGTCTCACCCCTCCAACCATCCAAACTCTTTTCCGACCTTTGCGCCATGAACGCATTACGAGAAACAAATTTCCAACTTCCAGGTCAGACGGCCTTTTACCGCGGCAAAGTTCGCGATGTCTATTCGCTTGATGATCGGCTGGTCATGGTAGCCAGCGATCGTATTTCGGCATTTGACCACATTCTCCCGCGCGCCATTCCACACAAAGGCGCCGTGCTGAATCAAATTGCCGCCTATTTTTTGCAAGCCACGCGAGATATTTGTCCCAATTGGTTGATTTCTGCCCCCGACCCAAATGTTGCCATTGGCTGGCGCTGCGAGCCTGTGCGGGTAGAAATGGTCATTCGGGGCTATTTGGTGGGCCATGCAGCTAGGACTTATGAGGCTGGACTTCGCAGCTTATGTGGCCTAAACTTGCCCGAGGGATTACGAGAAACAAATTTCCAACTTCCAGGTCAGACGGCCTTTTACCGCGGCAAAGTTCGCGATGTCTATTCGCTTGATGATCGGCTGGTCATGGTAGCCAGCGATC
>JBBQLD010000384.1:0-4705 GCA_038327555.1 Chitinophagales bacterium | reverse complement strand
AGTTGGTCACATCGCTTGGAGTTTGTTGCTTGCTACTTTCAACTTACTTTCAACTTACTATCAACTTGCTACTTTCAACTTACCACTTTCAACTTGCTACTTTCAACTTACCACTTTCAACTTACCACTTTCAACTTGCTACTTTCAACTTGCCACTTTCAACTTGTAACTTTCAACTTGTAACTTTCAACTTACCACTTTCAACTTGCTACTTTCAACTTGTAACTTTCAACTTGTAACTTTCAACTTACCACTTTCAACTTGTAACTTTCAACTTGTAACTTTCAACTTGTAACTTTCAACTCCAAAAGTGCAACATTTTCAATGTGATGCGTGTGCGGAAACATATCTACAGGCTGCACTTTCAGCACCTTGTATTTAGGTGACAAAAGTTGCAAATCTCTTGCTTGTGTAGCTGGGTTACAGCTTACATACACAATCCTTGGCGCGGCTAAATCTAGCAAAAATTCCACTGCTTTTGGGTGCATTCCGGCTCGAGGCGGATCGGTAATCAACACATCGGGGCGACCATGTTTTTCCACAAAGGCTGGAGATAGCACTGATTTTACGTCGCCTGCATAAAATGTAGCGTTTTCAATCCCGTTTAACTGCATATTTTGCTCCGCATCGGCAATGGCTTCCGGGATTTCTTCAATACCCACTACGGCTTTGCAAAAGCGGGCGAGGTAAAGTGCGATACTCCCGGTACCCGTGTACAAATCATATACGTTTTCATGCCCGGTCAGCCCGGAAAAGTCAGCCGCTATATCATATAACTGCTTGCCTTGCAAGGTATTGGTTTGAAAAAACGACTTCGGACCAATCTTAAATTTCAAGTCTCCCATTTGTTCCACGACAAAACCTTTGCCGTAATAGGTCAGCATCTCCAAGTCAAACATGGAGTCATTCAACTTCGAGTTAATGCAATAAACCAGGGTAGTAAGCGCTGGAAATTTTTCCAGAATCGCATCCAAATATCGGGTAATTGCCTCGGGCTGATTTCGGGCAAAACTCACCAATAGCATCAGCTCGCCTGTGGTAGTGAGGCGCACCATGAGGTTGCGCAAAAACCCTTTGTGGTGTCGAGGGTCGTAGAACTCTAATTCCTGATCGAGTCCGATTTGGCGGCAAGTATTGCGTAATAAGTTAGAGGGCTCGGCTTGCAGCCAACATTTTTGAATGTCTATGATCTTATCAAAGTACCCGGCTTTATGAAAGCCCAAACCGTAGATTGAACGAGGTGGATATTCAGCCTCTTTCGAGAATTCACCTTCCAAAATCCATCGTTTATTAGAAAAGCCAAACTCCAGTTTATTTCGGTAAAAGACCGTTTCCGGCGCGCCGAGTATGGGTAGGAATTCACCAACTTCAATTTTGCCAATCCGGCGAAGCGCGTCATCCACCACCTGTTGTTTGTGTTTGAGTTGCGATTGATAGTCTAGATTTTGCCATTTGCAGCCCCCACAGATGGAAAAATGCGCGCAAAATGCCTCTACCCGGTCGGGAGAGGGCGTCACAATAGTCTCGACCCTGCCTTCGGCAAAACCCCCTTTTTTTTTCTGAACGAATACATCTACCACATCGCCTGGTACCGCTCCATCCACAAAAACAGCCATACCTTCTTCCGATAATCCTACGCCTTTCCCCCGATCCGCGATGCCATGGATGTAGATATTAGGGAGTGTAATTTGCTTTCTTGCCATGTTATTTTTAGAAATAAGGGCAAAAGTAGAAAGGGTAGAGAGAAATCAGGGCGAAAACAAGAATTGCCTACCTAAATTCAGAAATTTTTCAAAACCTTCGCACATGGAAATCACAGTTCAAGACCTGCACAAAAAGCTCGAATCGGGCGAGCCGTTTGTTTTTATCGATGTGCGCGAACCCTGGGAATATGAAGAATTCAACCTGGGTGCACAACTTATCCCGCTCAACACGCTCGTGAATTCAATGTACGAGCTTGAAGATCATAAAGAAGATCAAATCATTTTACACTGCCGTTCTGGTGCGCGTTCAGGTATGGCACAAGGGCTTATGCTTGCTAATGGCTTCAAAAATGTGCTGAACCTGCAGGGAGGCATATTGGCCTGGGAAGCAGCATTTGGCAAAACCAAACTTTAGAGTCTTTTGATTGCCAATCATGTAAAGAACGCATTAATCAAAAGAGCCAATGTCCCACAACGAACGCATCCACGCCGCCCGCCAGCTCCTCCAATCTGTGACAGATCCCGAAATCCCTGTGCTCACGGTGGATGACCTCGGCATCATTAGAGCGGTGCGTATCGCTGAAGACGGAATATTGGAAGTTGTGATCACGCCCACTTACAGCGGCTGCCCGGCCATGGGCGTGATAGAAATAAACATTCGGGCAGCCTTGCAAGAAGGCGGTTTTGATAAGGTTAGAGTAACCACCATTCTTTCTCCAGCCTGGACTACGGATTGGCTTTCAGCAGATGGTCGCCGAAAACTGGTAGAGTATGGCATCGCACCGCCCGCCGAAGCGAGTCTTGACAAGAAGGCTTTGTTTGGCGAACGCAGGGCCTTAGTTTGCCCGCACTGTGGTTCCGTTGAAACGGAAATGATTTCCCAGTTTGGCTCTACGGCTTGTAAATCGTTATTTCGGTGTTTGGAGTGTTTGGAGCCTTTTGATTATTTTAAATGCCATTAAGGAGCGGGAAATAATGGGGATTTTTTAAAACCCCCAGCCAGCCATAAGCACCGGCTGTGCCCACAATCCTCTCAGGGTCAATGGCAAATGCGTTGATTTGTAAGGAACGGACAGGTTCCCGCCGGTGCTCAAGCGTCCTTCCAGAAAAAAGTGTTTCCCCCATTTACGAACGAAGCCAAGGTCGTAAGTAAGCCCGAAGTTCCATGTGTTTTTTAAACGCATGGAACGGGTCTGCTGGGTGGTTACGGATTCCCGTTCTACTTTTTGCTGGAAGGGGTACGTTCCAATAGACCAATGCTCTTCGTAATAATTTTCGGTTCTCCGACCTCCGGTAATTTCGAAAAAGCGCGTACTAGAAGCATTTAAGCCGGGTTGTAAAAAGAATCGCCATTTACTCCTTGCTTTCTCGTACACAAAACGCCATCCTAATCTGTAGTTCGCGGAGAAAAGCGGCAGAAAATCCGGCGCATCCGGGAGCGGTTGAGATTCAACATTTTGCCAGCCACTTGAGTTAAGCAAACGGCCTGCAAAATCAAATGTATCCAATTTTCGCTGTAAATAATATGCAATCTGGTCACCATGGAAGATCCAATCCGGCTGATTAGCATGCTTTTGAAACCCAATGGATAGTTCCAGGCTAGATTTGGGGCTTAGTCGAAATTCATAGGCAAGTCTGCCCCCTTTTTGCGCCAACGCCGTCAGGTCTGTTTTTATCGCATTACGGCGTTGGGCAAAAAGAATGCCTGGAAAAGCAAAGCATAACATCCAAAGTAAATACTTTGTCATTGCTTGAAAGGGTTCGAAAAGCGAGGATCAAAGGCAAGTTCAGTATCCGTCAAGGTATGCAAAAAGGCAATCAGATCCTGCTTTTGTGTCGCGGTAAGGTGCAAATTTTGGTCGCCATCGTGCATCATCCTGGGATGCAGGTTGGGGTGAGGCTTCACCTGGTCGCTGTAAAAATCTACTACTTCCTTGAGCGTGTTGAAACGTCCATCGTGCATGTAGGGGCCGGTAAGCGCAATATTGCGTAGCGAAGGAGACTTAAAGACGCCTACATCGGCAGAATTTCCCGTAAGCTCAGCCAGGCCTTTGTCTGTGTATTCCATATCCAAGCCAATGCAGGCCGCAAATACTTCCTGGAAAGGCCGGATGGGCGAATGGCATTTTGTGCAGTTGTTGACAAAAATTACGCGCCCGCGCTCTCCTGCCTCACCCAAAACTGGCAATATTAATATGGTGGTATCCGATGGCCCATAGTAAGCTTGGGATATTAAAATAGCCTGATCCGCCCCAGTCTGTGACAAATCGCCTTGGGTTTTTTCCATGGCTATGTCAAGTTTGGTATCATGACTTCCCATTGCGCCCACAAACTCTTGAAGGCACTCCAGCACCTGTTCTTCGGTGGGTTCAAAATTTCCGTACAATTTTCTCCACAGATAGGGGTAGTAATCTTTCTCCTTTACACGGTTTACTACATCGGCCATTTCCATGCCCATTTCTAAGGGGTTTGCAAACGTTTGGCGGCTTTGTGAGGACACATCAGGCGAACGCTCATCCCATAAAAGTAGGGGCATTTTGCCATCGATGATGCTATAATGTGCTGAAAAACTGGCAACATTGGCTAAAGGGAGGGAGTTTCGAGCAGTGCGTTTGCCCTCAATACCAAGGCTAAAGGCCACATCATCAGAAAAAGCTTTTGATTGTTTGTGGCAAGAGGCGCAAGAAACCGAACGGTCTTTTGAGAGGTTTTTATCATAAAAAAGCACCCGCCCAAGCCCAGCTTTTTGATTGTCGGCTTGAGCTACCATCATGCCAAGGACATTGAGGTATTCAGGAAGTTTACGGTTATAGTTATTGTTTAAGGGTGCTCCTTTGAATGCTGTTTCAGCGGCGATAAGTTCAGCGGCGGTGTTTGGGGCTTCTTTGACTAGAAAGTCAGCGTTTTTACTGCAAGCCGAAAGGAGTAACACAAAGGAAAGCAGGTAGAATAATTTTTTCATGACCTTTAAATTTGGGTAACTTATGTATTTATTGAGCGTT
>JBBQLD010000383.1:0-4751 GCA_038327555.1 Chitinophagales bacterium | reverse complement strand
TTTTTCCTTCGGATACAAATCAGCGACGCTATAAAACAGCACATTGTTGTGTATTTCGTACCAGAAGTCATTGCCGTAGCCGCCACCAATGTGTGCGCCTTTGTTGGTGAAATTCATGACGACATTCCAGCCATTGTCGCGGTTGAAATAATTGCGCAGCATTGCCACATAATCGTGGCCGTCTTGTTTGCTTTTGTCAATGCCTACCAGCGTTGCGCCCAGCACTGCGCCCAATGCACCGAGCGCTTCGTGGTTTTCGCCGTTGTTGACGGCTCCGCCCATACGCACATCGCCGAGGGCGGTGTAAATACCAAAGGTGGTTTCTGGAAAATTGCGCCCGGTTTTGTCCCACCAGATTAGCGGAAGGAAATCGCCTTTTTGGGAAAAATCGAACACGTACTGGTCGAAATCCTGAGCCGTTTTTTTCCAGTCTTTATAAACGTAAGGCTTCGGACGATTGGGCATTTTTTCTACCCGGGGTATAGTGCGCTGGGCGATGGGTTTGCCGGAGGGACTGAATAAAGCCTGTGGTGCACAGGCCGTAAAAAGGAGGAAGAGGAGGAGAAATGATTTGTTCATGTGCAATATTTTTTTCCTTGTTAATTTAAAATCTGTTTTTAAATTAACAAGGAAAAATGAAAATTATAGCATAAAACCGACCTAAAATCAAATAAAAACGTCACTTCTGCTGCCTAGCCGACTCTGTAGCGCGAACGGCTACCACCAGACTGGCGATACCCGTTTCGAGGGAGGCGGTAAGGTGGTGAGCTGGAACTTCAATTTTTTTCAACACATCCAGCAAGGAGGCCCGGACACAATCGGCATACACTTCCTGCTTGGCGTGGCCCAACTGGAAGCTGCCGCGAACCATTTCATTGACTTCGTATGCAATACCGCCGGAATGAATGTTTTGCCGGATGTTTTGGTCTGTAATGCCTGAGATGCCCCAACCTGCCGGCCTCGATTCGTCGAAAGCCTTTTCAATGTTGATGGTCTCCTCTTCTTTGAAAAAAGGACTGTCGATCAAGGCCCATTTGGTCTGAGGGTTCACGAGCGCTGTGACGGTTCCGCCCAACGGGATCCAGCCTTTCAACTCAATATCGGCGAGGTCGTAGGCAAGTTTTATCCGGGTGGTCTCAAAAAATCCAGGGCGCGCAAAGGAATGATAATGCGTAGCGATCAGTCCCCCGTCATATAAAGCGTTGGCTATGACCTGATCTTCCTGTTGCGGGTTGCGGTCGTGTTTTAATCCATTGACAGACAATAGTTTGGCAGGGGATAAAAAATGCACCAAATCAATGAAATGCACCGCGTGTTCGATCAGAATACCGCCCGAGCGTTTAAGATCCCAGAACCAATGTTCGGGCGGGAGTTGCTCGTCCTGGGCATAGTTTTCGACATCTACCCGGCGGAGTTTCCCAAATATTCCTTGCTGGGTAAGTGCCTGAATCGACTGCAGCAGCGGGTTGAAGCGCATGATGAAATCAATGGCGGCCACAACGCCTGTGCGGTCACGGATTTGACGGATTCTTTCCGCAGCCTCGACGCTGATCGCGAGGGGCTTTTCAATAAGCACGTGTTTACCAGCTTCCATACAGGCCGTGGCGATGGCTTCGTGGGTGGAAGGTTCGGTGACAATGGCGATGGCGTCGATGTGCTTTTCCTGGAGCAGGCTACGCCAATCGGTAAAGGTTTTGATACCCTCCTGAGGCGGCATCATGTCTGCATTTTGGTCGGCGATGGCCACCACCCGTACATTTTCGAGGGGCTTCCAGGCGTGATGCAGGAATTTTCCGAAGCCGCCGTAGCCGATGATTCCTATGTTGTAAACGCGCATTTTTTTTCAATTTAAGAACCCTCACAGGTTTTTGAAAACCTAGGAGGGTTCAAGAGATGAGGCCTTATCCAAATCTTTTACCACGCTCTTCATCGCAAAAAAGCCCATGAAATGCAGTAAAGCAATCGCCAACAGTGCATACCGCAAGGCTGCATATTCACTCACGTATCGAGCCAACACAATAAACAGTCCACAGCCGATCAAACGTCCCAGATAAAGGCCCAACTCGTGATTTAAAATGTAGGCAAACTCATTGCGCTTTTCTTTTGCTGATACCACATCGATGACTTTCAATTGGATGGGAAAATAAGCAATGTCGAGCAAGGGGCGGGCAAAAAGCAGGCAAAGCATGAATAAAATTACCCCTTGTGCGGAATACAGGCCAGCGTTTGAAATTGCGCCCAGCACAAATAGTCCGCAACCAATCCCATAGATCATAAGGCGGTCTTTAGGAGCCGTGATCCGACCCAGTACATAGAGTAGTATAGCGGAAAGCGCCGCCCCAATACCTGTAATAAGTCCAAGCTCTCCTTCCTTCCCGACCAGGGTCAGGATCAACATGGTGGGAGCGGTTACAATATAGCCCTGTGCCAGGCCTTTTAGCGAGGCCAAACCGAGCATTTTATTCCAAAGCCGATCGAATTTAAAAAACAGGAACGGCGCTCTTTTCGGATTTTGAAACTTACCACGGTGTACGAGTACGGAGGCAAAAACGGACAAGGCGAATACCGAGATAGCCAGCCCGTGGTAAGCCACATTCACATGGCCACCAAACCAGCCATTTTTTTCGGAGGCGGCAATAAAGGCGCCAGCAGCCAGCGGCACCACAATACCTGTAGTGGTGTAAAAGAAGGTTTCAATGCCGTAGTAATAGTTTCGGTTTTCATCTTTGGTTGTATTGAGCGCCAGAAAATCGCGGTTAGACCAGAAAAAGCCATAAGACAATCCCATGATCAAGCCTGCAACAAACACCCCCATCGTGTCCAAATTATCGAGCGACATCATGGCGAACATAGACACCCCGCTCAGCAACATCCCAAGCGAGTACATGCGCGCGATGGGGAAGTGATTGAGTAAATAGCCGTTGATCATAAAGGTAATAGGGATACCGGTGTATACCGCCAATTGGAATATGACTACCAGACTGATGTCTTCCGAATTGCGCATGATATAAGCCCCGATAAAGAGCTCAATAATAGGCCCTACCAGCGCATAAATGAGGTTGGTGAGCAAGAGCGTCCGCATCCCGAGTGAATGAGAGCGGAAGAACTGGAATTCTTTTGTCAGTTTGTTAAGCATGATAAGATAGAATAACAGCGGTATCGATCATAAACCGATGAAAAAGTTGGTGAATAATTAAGAAAACCCTTATTTTTATTGAGCGAGATTATCGGACTTCTGTGTAAAAGGAATTTTCCAACCCAAACCATCCTTGCTACCGACTTTTGGGTGCTACGCACCCATCACCCAAGCTTAGCATTATGTAGGAAGCAATGCGGTTTTGTCAATAATCAATAGCTTTTCAAACCCTTAGGAACGCGGTTGGAATAAAGGTACAATTTTGGCGGCCTTATTTTGCCCCCGAGTCCTCGGGATTGCTCCTCGATTTTTTAGTCCCACTAAACGCCCTCCTCACGCCTCGATAGAGACAAAATCGACACCCCAAAAGTGTACCTTTATTCCAACCGCGTTCTTTATCAAACTTTTGAGATACCCTCATCAAACTGCTATGACTTTAAATAATGGGTTTAACGGTTTTCACTTCCACGCACCAGCTCCAAGCCAGCCAGGATCTCCTTCACCGAAAACTTCGCCCCGCAGATCACCTCATCCGAAGCGCCATAATACATCGTGATCTCATCGTTCTTGACCAAATGTCCATTGGTGAATACCACATTACCAAAAAAGCCGGTTTTCTCGTAATCGGCCACAGGCTCGAACAAAGGATCGTGTGATCGCGCCAGCACTTTGGTCGGATTGTTCAAGTCGAGCAGGACTGCCCCGAGGCAATACCGATTTTGTGCGTCTGCCCCGTGATAAATTTCCAGCCAGCCTTCTGAGGTTTTGATGGGGGCCGCACCGGCGCCGATTCGGGCACTATCCCACCAGCCATCGCGGGTACGCAGGATGCAAGTATGCTGACCCCAATGCAAGAGATCGGGCGAAGCAGCGATCCAGATATAATTGCCGCCCAGCGAAATGCCCGAAGGCCGGTGTAGGCAGAAATATTGACCGCCAATTTTTTCTTCAAAAAGAGCGCAATCCTTATTGTGCGGCGGAAGGATCATGCCTTCTCTGGAAAATTGCCGCCAATCTTTGGTACGCATCATGCCAACACCCACGCCGTTTTCGGAAACCTGCGTGTAGGTCAGGTGATAGTTATCGTCAAAAAAACTAACCCGGCAGTCTTCTATGCCAAATGTTTCCAGCTGACCCTCCCCGAAGATCTTGGTCGGAAAATCCGCCGGCTCATAAAAATGCGCGCCATCATCACTACAAACCAGACGCAGGTGCGAAATGGTGGAGAGGTAGGTTTTGTCTTTGTAGCCCACCATACGGCTGTCCGACAGGTTTACAAAAGGATCGTTTTTGTCAAATTCCAGGATTTCCATGCTGCCGTCTGCCCGTTGAATGGGCAAGGAGATCTTGCCTGCTTTCTGGATCGGTCGTTCTGCCACACGAAGCAAAAGCCAGGTCTTGCCTTCAAATTGAAATACCCCTGGATTCAGTACACACTCCACCACCCATCCTGCCTGACTGGGATTGATATCCTTGGTGGTCAGGATTGGATTACTTGGAAATCTGATTGCCATGGTTTTTTATTTATGTATGAAATATGAAGTATGAGGTATGAAATATGAAATATGAAATATGAAATATGATGTAGGCCTCTTGCGATAACACCACATCATAC
>JBBQLD010000382.1:0-4755 GCA_038327555.1 Chitinophagales bacterium | reverse complement strand
TGGATGTCTTTTGCGCTGAGTCCGCCGTATAAGCCCTGGTAGCCGAAGTTTTGAAAAATCGCATAATCAATGGCGTCAATGACGCTGGCATTTTTGGCGGCGTCGGCCAATTGGGTATTGTGTTGGCGGAGTTGGTTGCGCAAGAAAAGCCGTTTTTCATCGTCGGAGCCGAGCTGGTTATATTCATCCATTTGCCGGATTTCCTGCAAGCGGGTCTGCACGGCGAAATAGGTCTGTCCGAGGGCGACTACTTCCTTGGCGGGGTCGGCATTTTGAACGATGAGGTAGCAGGCATAGCGGGAGAGTTGGACGCTTTCAACGGCTCGTTTTGCACCAGATCCAATGCCGACCATTTCGTGGATGTCCACGAAATGGTCGGCCACATTTTGGCCGCTGTTTTGGCAGGCTTCTTTTGCCCGCTCAATAGCGGGTTGGAAATTGCGGTACTCTGCATAATCAAGGACTTTGGCCAGGTCACGGGATGACCAGTATTCTATGCCGTTTTCATCGAGCCGCTTTATTTGCTCAAAAACGGGGGTATGGGTAGAGGAAGCGTGTTTTGCCATGATAAATCAAAATTATGGTCCTTGGTTTTCAATTTTTCGATGTGTCTGGCAGTTGTTCGGATTTTCCGAACAACTGGAATTTAGGCCAGGTTCAATATCTCCCGAATCAATCCATCGCTCTCCGCTTCCAACTGCAAAATATCTGCCGTAACTGCTTCAATGCTCCGCAGCGGCTTGTGGCGATAGAAATACTTGTTGAAACTGATTTCGTAGCCGATTTTGTTCAGCGGTTTTACGCCAGATTCGTTGTAGTTGGGGTTTTTTTGAAAATCACGCATAGGTTTCATTATTTAGGCGAGTTAAGTCGGTTAACGGCGCCGTCGCGGGCTTGGTAGATGATGATTTCGGAGTCAGGGTTGAAGTCTCGTTGCAAATTATTCAGGGGATTCATTTCTGTGTTCGATTAGTTTTTTGCAAGGCTGATTTACCAGTTGAGTGCTTCCGGAGCGGCTGTAAAAAGGGCAGAGATAGCGGGATCAATACCTTTCTGTAGTTTGATTTCCATCCATGCACAAGGAAACAGGTCGTCGAGCAAATCTGCTTTGACAATATCGAGTAACCGGGATTGCTCTGTTGTAAACGTGTTGGTTTGCACGACGATAGTTCTTCCGGTGTTGGAAAAGGCATTGAGCAAACTGTTCATATTTGTGGCTTGTTTGACTTTTACATAGGTACTAAGTTTGTTAAGGTAGCCAATCAATGCTTTTTTGCGGTATCTTAAGAGATTTGAATCAGCGTTCAGAGAAAGTGTATTGCAGGTATAGCGTGCCCGTTCTCTGCCCCGGTTGTCAACGCCGAACACAGGAAGAAAGATACCTGTACCCAGATCAAGCATCAAATAATCCTGTGGCTTATCTCTTCGTGGGTTAATCAGTACTGCATCGTCATTGGGTGGGTTGGTATATACACCTTTTACATTGGGCAGATGATGAACCGTACTGCTACCTCCAGGATGGAATACCGCGAACTTATCACCTTTGTAGTTGGAATTGCAGCGATGGCATACCAGAAGGTAGTTGTTCCAGTCAAACGTTTTTCCGGGAAAATGCTTTTTTGGAAAGAAATGCTCAGTAGCTGTTGTTCTGTCAAACTCACAATACTGGCAAATGCCGGACAACGGGTGCTTGTCTGCCAGTTGCTGCTCTATTTGATCCCACAATATTTTGTCAGCCGCTCTATTTTTACGATTTTTCCATAGATCAGCCGCCCTATTGTATGCACGTTCGCCAGTTGTTTCTGCATTGACCACATTTTGCAATCGGTTCAAAGCAGCAGCAGTACCCGTTGAAAGTGGATCAGGAGAGAAGTGAGTCATTGCTTGGGAAAATGGTCAGGAGTTGTTTGCGTTCTTTTTTATCTTTTGCTGTGGCTTCACCTCGATAAAACAAGACATTGAGTTCGGCCAATCGCATTAATTTCTGATGTCCGTTTTCATCTCTTAAAATATCTTGCCCGAAGGCACCCGTCCCGAAAGCATCTAAGATATCACCAAATAAAAGATTGTCCAATTCATGGCCTATCAGTTGACGTCCGGTTGTTATTCCTGATTCATTCACTTCTAAACGCCAAACCGAGCCATTTACCGCAGCGCGGCAGATAATCGGGCTATGGGTAGTGACAATGAACTGGATTTGTGGGAAACACCTTGTGAACCACTTCCCGATACGGGCTTGCCAGGAAGGATGTAAGTGTACATCTATTTCGTCAATCAGCACCACGCCGGGTACTAAAACTGTATCATTGTCCTGGTTGGCATCCATAAAATTGCGAAAGACTTTATCCGCCGGATATACACGGAGCAGGAGTCGCATCAGTTCAAATGCTAGACTAGTAACAGATTTGATTCCTTCACTCAGTTCGTACAGGTGGACTTCAGTGCCGTCGGGAATGCTGAAAAGCGGGCCGTCGGGGGTAATTTCTTTAAGAGAGAATCCATAGGAAAGCAAGTTATTTTGATTGGTGAAGTGGACAATGCCTTTCAGAATCACCGCTTCTTCTGAGTTGGGTTTTGTCAGGCTTCTGAATTGTAAATCTTTTAGCCAGATAACCGATTCTGTTAAAGCGGCATTTTCTTTAAATGCGGTCAGGTGCGCCCCAATTTTGGGGTTGCGGATATAAAATGCTTCCATGGATTGATCGCCTCCTGTAAATCGGCGGTATGGACCGAATGCAGCAGAAAACCAACCATCTCCTGAACCCCAGTTGTAATAATCTGGATGCAAACCATCTTTTTTGGTGAATGCGTCCTTGAATTTCCACGTTCTGCCATTCCCTTCATCCTGCTCTATTATAGTTTGGCATTTCACTTCGGTATTATCTTTTACCCCGGCTTTCGCCCCGCCCTGACCTGATCTTTTGTCCAACTGCACATCTCGTTCTAGCCATAAATTGATGGTTGCTTTACGTTCACCGTTTTTCACCCAAGTATTAAAGTTAGGATCTAATCTTAATACTTCCGATGGGCCGATAATGGCTGCTGAGATAGCACGGATGAGCGAGGATTTGCCTGCGCCATTGTCACCAAGAAGTACATGCCAGCCGGGAGGGCTAGGGAATGTAATCTCTAATTCCGATATTGTTCGAATATTAGTTAAATGGACTTTTTTAATATACATTGATTGTTATTTGAGTGCAAATCTAATGATTGCTGTGGAATCCCAATAATTCATGAACCAAGCCATTACTCTCCGTTTCCAACTGCAAAATGTCTGCCGTAAACTTCTAAACAGCTTAGGTTAAAAGTCAGCAGGATTGTTGTCAATAGGTTGCAATTGTTTTTCAATTTCCCTTCTTAATTCTTCTGTGTTTGGCAAATAGAGTTGGTATTTGCTGACAAACAATTGAGAGGAGATGTTGTGCATGGCATATTTGACGAGCAGTTCATCCTTTTCTTTTGCCAGTTTTCGAGTATGGTTTGATGGGTATAAAAGGAACGTTCAAGCGGGTCTTCAATTTTCAACAGTTCGACCCAATGGTACCAGCTCAATTGGTGCGGAAGTTCCGCATAAATTGAATACAAAAGGTAGTACTGCCTCATTCTGATGAGATTGCCATGTCTAACTAAGGTTTAAAATCTCCCGAATCAAGCCATCGCTCTCCGCTTCCAACTGCAAAATGTCTGCCGTAACTGCTTCAATGCTCCGCAGCGGCTTATGGCGATAGAAATACTTGTTGAAACTGATTTCGTAGCCGATTTTGGTGGAGTCAAGATTGATCCATGCTTCCGGAACGTGTGGTTTTACCTCCTTCAAAAAGTATTGGTGAATATTGTCTTTCACAGGTACGTTTTCGGTATCGCGGAGGTCGCTTTCCGTTTCGTATTCAAGGTATTCGCCCTTTTTGTCGGTGGGGAAATAACCATAGTCTGCGAGTTGACTTTCGGCACATCCAAGGCGATGAAGCAATTTGTCCAACTTGTCGCCACTCAATTTGGCAGTGCCTTTGACCACTTTTTCCGCTTCGGCATCGTACCAACTGACGGCGTTCAAAATCGCGTTTTTCTCCGAGGCGGTTAGTTTAATTCCCAGCGTTTTCAGTCCGGCATCCACTTTTTCGGCAAATGTATTGAAGTTGTTGTATTCATCTGTACCGACGTGGTGCATCAATTCGGTGGCGATGTCCAGCAGTTCCAACTGCTTTGTCCAAGTGGCTTGGTTGCTGAGTGCTTTTGCCTGTTTGGCATTTAGATTGAGTTCCTGCTTTTCACACCGGTCCAAAATATCTTTTTCGTGTTTAGCAAGGTTGGAATAGACTTCCTCCCCGTATTCCTGATAAGCCCATTCCATGGGTTCTCGCAGGGATTTGTCAAACCGTAAGTCGGCAATCCGCTCCGCAGAAAATTGGGATTTGAGGCGTTTGGGGCGTTCAATGGTCACTTTGTAGTAGCCAAAATCAGCATTGTCAAAGATTTTACTGGCAATGCCTTCGTCGCCTAGTCGGTCCACTACCTGCATTTCACGATACACCCGCACAATTTCGCTGATATGTTCTGGGGCAAACTCGCAGTTTTTATTGCCCAGATTTTTGCGCAGTTTGCGGTATAGCGGGTTGGCATCTATCAATTGCACCTTGCCTTTCCGGTGGCTGGCTTTGTTGTTAGAAAGCACCCAGATGTAGGTGGTGATGCCCGTATTGTAGAACAGGTTGTTGGGCATCTGGATGATACATTCCAGCCAGTCGTTTTCAATGA
>JBBQLD010000381.1:0-4763 GCA_038327555.1 Chitinophagales bacterium | reverse complement strand
TAAGCACCCGTGCCGCCCGAGACTGTCAGGTCAATCGAGCCCGTCGAAGCACCGTTGCAAAGCAAGTCCACGTGGGTTTCCGTCAACACAATGGCCGAAGGTTGTGATATAGAGATCACCAATGTTTTTGTACAAGCGTTTACATCTGTGACCGTCACCGTGTAGGTACCAAAAGCAAGGCCCGAGCGATCTTGGGTTGTTGCACCGCCCGTCCAGGCATACATGTAAGCACCTGTACCGCCGGAGACTGTCAAATCAATAGAACCTGTTGAAGCGCCGTTGCACAACAGATTCACGTGTGTTTCCGTCAGCAAAAGCGCCGTAGGTTGCGAAATCAGAATGGAAGCCGTTCCGGTCGCCATGTTAGCATCGGATACGGTAACGGTATAGGTACCAGGGGCAAGATTCGTGCGGTTCTGTGTGGTCACACTGCCATCTGACCAGGCGTAAGTAAAAGGGGCTGTTCCATTCGTTACGGTGGTCGTGATAGTGCCGTTGGCCTGACCGTTACAAGTTACATTGGTTGCGGTAAGGCTTGGCTCAGGTGCTGGGCAGAAAGGATTGCTACCGGGTACGCTCACATTGTCAATGGTCATACTTTCTGCATTTGCATTGAAATTTCCGCATATCTGAATTTGAATCGTGCTACCCGAAAGCCCGGTTTTTGTTACGGTTAATGAGCCGTTTTGATCTAACCCAGCTGCGTATTGAATCGTGCCTGCTCCACCGCCCGCTACATTGGGTACCGTTACGTAGCCGCCTCCGTCAATGCTATATTTAACATTGATGTATTCATCTGCCTGAACGTCAAAGCCTGTCCAGGAAAGATCAACCGAAAACATCGTCCCGCTGGTAAAATCAACCAATGGGCTTTCCCAGCAGATTTCCTGGTCAAAATCTTCCCCAACCAAAACCCCGCCACTGGTACGGAAAAAGTCGGCGTTGTCCCGGCCAAAAGCAGCGGGTGGTTGTGGTGACCAGCCACTCATCGTCCAGGCCACCGCAGAAAAGTCATCTACAAAATTGGCCAAATACCCTTTGTTCGGCGTATTGAACTGTTCAAGATACGCCCCGGAAGCCTGCACATTTATGGTTGCACTCTTGGTTGCGGTACAGCCGCTGGCATCAGTTACGGTGACCGTGTAGGTTCCTGTACCTATTCCGGTTCGATCCTGGGTGGTCGCGCCTCCTGTCCAGGAATAAGTATAGCCAGGTACTCCGCCACTTACAATGAGGTCAATTTCTCCGTCTGCATTGGACGGGCAACTTGCATCCAGTACCGTTGTGGTAAGCGATAAGGCAGGCGCAGCAGTTATAGTAGTACTAATCGTAGCGGTACAAGAGGCTCCATCGGTCACGGTCACGGTATAAGTCCCTGTAGGCCTGGTGCTTAGATCCTGAGTGGTTTGGCCGCTCGACCAGGCGTAGGTATAGGGGGGAGTGCCTGCACTCACTGTCAGGTCGATAGCCCCGCTGTTAGGATTGGAGCAGCCCACTTGTGTAATTGTGGTGCTCAACACAGGCGCGGCGCAACCCACCGTTACGCCTATCTGCGGGACACTTACGTTGTCAATGGTCACAATTTCAGCATTGGCATTGGTGAACACGCAGACCCTGATCTGCAGGGTGCTACCCCCTGCGATGCCCATTTGGTTGATGTGCACATTGTCGCTAAAGGGCGCGCCTGGCGCGCCAAATGGGTAGGCTACTGTGGCACAAGCATTACCTCCCTTTACATTGGGTATCAATGTGAAAGCGCCTCCGTTCACGCTGTAAAGCACTTTGATATAGTCTCCTAAACATCCCCCTGCGAGTACGTCCACATCAAAGCCGACCCAGGTAAGGTCCATCTCTATGCTCACGGGGTTAGCAGCGGTGGTATTGATGATTGGGCTTTCCCAGCAGATTTCCTCGTCCAGATCTACGGATTCCAAAACTCCTCCAGCAGTTGTGTTAAAATAATCATTAGGATCCCGAAGATCGGTTACTGGATCAGGAGGATTAATTCGGCAACTACCTGTTGGATCCCAAGAAGTTAAGGACCAATTCACAGCATTAAGGTCGTCAACACAATTGGTTTTGTAGCCTTTGCCAGCCACAGAAAATGTTTCAGAATATTGAGCTTGTGCCACAAAAGCAAGGCACAAAAGCGGCATAAATAGAAGATTGCGCATCATTCAATGTAAGTAATGTGATTAATGTTGCAAAATTGGCCTCCCCTGGCCTCCGCCTGCAAGGGTGTAAATGCGTGTTTTGCAAAACCCGTATTTATACCTATACGGCTACAATAGTTTTCACCAATTAAACTTGAACAAGTCATGGCGAAGGGCGTAGATAACCAAGCCAGCGGTATTGCGCGCACCGGTTTTTTCGAGGAGATTGTTGCGGTGGCCATCTACGGTGCGAACACTCAGAAATAATTTTTCGGCAATTTCCTGGGTAGTGTGTTCCTGGCAGATAAGTTCAAGAATTTCCTTTTCGCGTGCGGTAATTGGGCTATTCGGGTTATAAGATTTTTCATACCTGTGCCCCATGCCTGAATGAATAGCTCGAAGCATGGATTCATTGAAATAGAACCCTTTTTCGTACACGGATTCCACCGCGTGTACCACTTCGGTTAGTTCAGAGTTTTTAACCAGATAACCATTTACGCCTTCTCCCACCATGTGCACAATATGTCGCTCTTCGCTATGCACGGAGAGGATAATAATTTTCATCGTTGGGAAAAGCTTTTTGAGCTGACGGGTTGTATCCAGCCCATTCATCTCAGGCATCGTAAGGTCTAGCAGTACGACCTCCGGAGTAGATGCTATCAGGTATAATTTTTCGAGGAGCTCTTTGCCATTGGCGGCTTCTACATTGACCTTAATGCGGTCAAAACCGTTCAGCAGCGACACAAGACACTCTCGAAAAAGTGTTTGGTCTTCTGCAATGGCCACATGAATAGTGTCTTCGCGCATAGGAGATTAACCAAGGTAGGGTACTTTGACAATTGTTTTCAAACCATTGCCTGGCTGGGTATGCCATTCTACTATTGCGTTCAGATAATTAGCGCGTGCTTCAATATTTTTCAGACCCAGGCCTCTTAGCGATTGCAAAATGGCTGGGTCAAAACCTTTACCGTTGTCTGAATACTCAAAGTAGATCTCCCCTTCCAAGCGGCTCAAATGTAAACGGATTCTGGTAGCTCCTGCGTGTCGCATGGAATTATTTAACAATTCTTGTGCGATACGATAAAGGCCAAGTTCAGCTTGGCCGTTCAAACGAGGGAAAGTAGCATCGAAATCAAAATCAATGCCTAATAGTGGACTAGAATTTTTCTGACAAAGGCTCAAGAGCGCATCCGCAAGGCCAAACATTTCGAGGCCAGGCGGGGTCATGGAATGAGAAATTCGCCGTACGGAATCAATGCCCGAGTCGATAATTTCCCGGCTTTCTGCCACAAGCTGCTCGAGGTTAGCTCCTTTGTCTAATTGGTTGACTTTCAATTTCAAAGTAGAGAAAATTCCCCCTAATTCGTCATGTAAATCCGTGGCAATTCGATGTCGTTCCGACTCGATTTGTTCAATGTTGCTATGGAGCAATTCTTCGCGATGCGCAATTTCTAATTCCCTGACATGGAGTTCTTGGCCCAGCATTTTTTTTTGGTAAAAAAAGAAAAAAATCACCACCGCCCCTGCCAATAACGCCAGGGTGAGCATGCCAACAAAAAGAAAAAGAAAAACATCTACCTGGCCTTCCATAAACCGATACTGATGAAAAAATAGACCAAAATACTAAAGAATGCATGGAAAGCCCAAATGTATAAATTAAGCGCGCGGTTGATCCCTAAAATATAATTGCTAAATGCAAAAAGCAGCACATTGCCCGAAAAGTACAGTAGAAACCCGGTGTTCACCCAGAACACTGGGTCTTTCTGTAGCTGCTTGATTTTCATTTCCGTTAGTGTTTTGTAGCACCAAACCAAACAAAATAGGATGACCAAAATACCTTCCAGGCTTCGAGCATAGGTATTAAAAGTCTTGGGATCTTGTAAAAACCAGGAATTAAGCCCCGACAAGAGCGCAAATCCTACTCCAATCCAAACAAACACTGCTCTTTTTAGAAACCCTTGAAGCACGGTACTATAAAACCAAACAATGCAAGTAAATTCAAGTGGCGTGTATAAATGCAAGAGCCAGAGGTTGTTTTGCTTTTGCCCGTTCAGGTAAGATGAAGTTATCTGTATAATGCCACTTAAAAAGACATAAGCGGCTATGGCCCGCATCGCGATGCCTAATTGGCGGTACCTAAAAAGGGCTAGCACCACCGGGAATGCGATGAAAAATGAAGCTGTAGCTATAATTAATCTGGGCCAGGGCATTGTATTTAGTATCGTTATTGCCCAGTAAGCAATGGACTATATTGGTCGCAGGTAGGCGGGCAAGGATCGCAGAAATCATAGGTGCCACTTATTACCTGATTATCTACAGTAGGGTTTATGATGTCTTGTCCGGCAGCATTTACAGCCACAAGCGCGAGTTTTTCCACCCCGTTATCCAGGCCAAAATAAAGGCGAATGGACGTTGCGCCCACTTCCTTCAACATATCATTGACCTCAGACAAGTTGATTTTGAAGGCTTTGATGGAGTTAGTATTTGCGTCGCGCCAAGCAGTAGTCCAATTAACAGCTTTTTGAAGTGGAATGAGATAAGGACTTTGAGCCATAGATTGAGGATTTGAAGTTTAAGAAAATTGTTGTTCGCTTCAAATGTAGGGACATG
>JBBQLD010000380.1:0-4771 GCA_038327555.1 Chitinophagales bacterium | reverse complement strand
CGTCCTTTGAAATATTCCCGGAGATTCTGCATGATGATATTTTGGTTTTGGGTGTCCAGGGCATTAGTTCCTTCATCCAGGAAAAGGTATTCCGGGTCTTTATAAACAGCTCGTGCAATGAGCAACCGCTGCTTTTGTCCCTGGCTAAGTCCTCCGCTTTCACTGCCGATAGGCGTGTAATACCCCATTGGAAGGCTTTCAATATGCTCATGAATGTTGGCTACCCGGGCTGCCATTTTCACACGCTCAAAATCAATGTCCGTGGCGCCTAGCGCAATGTTTTGTGAAAATGTATCCGAAAATACAAACCCTTCAGCCCCAACTACACCGCATTGGCTGCGCCATGCATGGGTTGAAATGTTGCGCAGGTCCATATTGCCTACCAGGGTTTCTCCTGAACTTGGCTCATAATATTTGAGCAGCATTTTAAGTAAGGTCGTTTTTCCGCTCCCGCTGGACCCGATGATCGCAGTTGTTTTACCCTCCGGGATGAATAATTTAATATCTCGCAGCACTTTTTTGTGGGTATTCGGATATTTGAAACTGATATTGCGCAATACAAGACTCCGATCGGCGGGCAGATGGTGAACCAGATCTTGTTGATTGGCTTCTTCATCGGGAAGCTTATGGACTTCATTCAGGCGTTCCATACTCATTCGGGCGTCCTGCCACTGTTGCATATAGGTCACCAGTTGTTCGATGGGGGAATTGGTCTGTCCCAACATTTGTTGGATCGCCAGCATCGCGCCGATGGACAAGTGCCCGTCCAACACAGCTTTGGCAGAAAGAAAAGTGATGATGATGTTTTTACTTTCATTGATGATCAGACCACCAATTTGCTGGGTTTGGGAGAGTGCAAGGGTGCGCATATTCTGGCGGAACAATTTGGCGCGGAGCATTTCCCAGTCCCAACGTTTGGGCATTTCTGCATTGGCTAATTTGATATCGGGCATTCCTTGTACAATTTGAACCAGTTTGCTTCGCTCCTGGGAGGCCATTTCAAACCTTTTGGAGTCCAGGTCACGGCGTTTGCGCATAAACAGGCTGATCCAACCAATGTAGAGTAAGGTAGCACCGAAAAATATTCCGAAAATGAAACCGTCATAAATAGCGAAAATCGCGGTATAGATGACAATGTTCACAATGGAAAACAGGATGGCCGAAAGCTGGGTCGAAAGGAAAACCTCGATCCGTTTTTGGTCTTCAACCCGCTGCATCACATCACCCAGCGATTTCTCCGTGAAAAACGCCGTCGGGAGTCGCATGATCTTGGCAATAAAGTCTGTCAGCAAAGAGATGCTTACACGGGTACTTACATGCAACAACAACCATCCCCGAATCGCTTCCATAGAATTTCGCCCTACCATCAACATCAATTGAGCAAACAGGATCAGGTAAATGAAGTCGAGATTGCTGTTGTTGATCCCCACATCCACGATAGATTGGGTCAGAAATGGCGGGATCAGCTTCAATACAGTACCAATTAGAATACCAATAGCAAGTTGTCGCACCAGACGTGGGTATTTTTTGACGTACCCATAAAGCCAGGAAAAACTGCCGGAATGCTGCTCGTCTTCTTCGCCGGGTTCATTGTAAAATTCAGGCGTAGCCTCCAGCAAAAGAACAACGCCTTCCATGAAGTTTTCTGGCAGCCAGTTTTTGCAGAACTCACTCGTTGAAACTGTCACAGTTTCTTTGTCAACCCCGATCGCAATTTGATTTTGAACTATGGCCGAAACCACTACAAATCCATGACTATTCCACTTGATAATGCAGGGTAAAGGCGTATCTTTTGCCAAAGATGGGTAGTCCATTTCAACGCAACGGGCCCGCAAGCCAAAGCCTTCAGCTATTTCGGCGATGCTTCGAAGCGAAGCGGGTTCTTTGCCAGTTTTGTCTTTGCCGCGTAGGGCTTGCAGGGAAATGATCTTTCCATGGTGACGGGCCACACTGCGCAGGCATTTAAGTGCAGATTCATGGTCCTTAGAAGATGTATTGATCGACGGAGTAATTGGATGATTTGAGCCCACAGTAGAAGGAAGATTGGTTAGAAGTAGTAGGACAAAAGTGGGGGCTGAGGAGTTGATTACGCAAGCGTAGAAATACGGGAGTTTAACGATCAGGTGTTTTCCCTTACCTTGCCCAAAATGGCTTTTGTAGGCTTCGGCCTATTCTTTTTGTTAGAACAAAAGTGGCTCATCCCAAATATAATCCAGGTGGGATTGTCCGAGCGAAGGGTTTGGCTGTCCGAAACCTGGGTTTTGTTGACCGAAGAACTATCCTTATTCCTACCATCGTACATTTACAGGAGAAAACACATGCGATTTTCACTGGATCAAATGGCAGCCCAATCATCTCCTTGCCAGAGATGCTGAAAAACTATGGAAGGTGTTAAAATGATGCACAACAACGAGCAAAAATCTGGCTGGGAACTCATGAAGGTGATCTTCGCCAGTTCGCTCGGTACCCTGATAGAGTGGTACGATTTCTATATTTATGGCGCGTTAGCCCCGATTATTGCCATGAAATTCTTCCCGGCAGAAAATCCGACCGCAGCATTTTTGGCGGCATTGGCCACTTTTGCAGCAGGGTTTGTAGTGCGGCCGTTTGGGGCTTTGTTTTTTGGCCGTTTGGGGGATCTCGTTGGGCGCAAGTACACCTTTCTGGTCACCTTGCTCCTCATGGGACTCTCCACTTTTGCGATTGGTTTTGTTCCCGGTTACCAGGAAATTGGGTTTGCAGCCCCCTTTATCATTCTGGTCTTGCGCCTTATTCAGGGCCTTGCACTAGGTGGCGAATATGGCGGCGCAGCAACTTATGTAGCCGAACACGCTCCTGCCCATCGGCGCGGTTACTACACCGCTTTTATCCAGACCACAGCTACCTTAGGTTTGTTTATTTCGCTCGGCGTAATTTTAATCACCAAAAATGCACTGGGAGATGTCGCTTTTAATGACTGGGGCTGGCGGGTTCCGTTTTGGGCTTCTATTATAATGGTGTTGGTTTCGGTGTACATCCGATTGAAGATGGCAGAATCGCCCCTGTTTGTTAAAATAAAGCGGGAGGGTAAAATTTCCAAAAACCCATTGAAAGAATCCTTCACCCAGAAACCCAACTTGAAATTGGTGCTGCTCGCGCTTTTTGGTGCGGTGATGGGGCAGGGTGTAGTCTGGTACACGGGACAGTTTTATGCGCAGACTTTTATAGAACGAACATTGGGTGTAGAATTTGAGCAAACACGGTACATTCTAATCATTGCCATTCTGATTGCTACGCCGTTTTTTTTGATATTCGGTGCTTTGAGCGATCGTATTGGGCGAAAGCCAATTATGTTGGCTGGTATGTTGTTGGCCGTGCTGACTTACCGGCCGATTTATCAAAAAATGTATAATGAAGCGTCGCCAGTTTCTATCAAAAATACCATTGCCTCAGATGTTTCGATTGCTGTCGCCCCAAATGGAGATTCTTTGATTGTCAACACAATATGGAAGAATAATGCAAGTGGCACCACCTTCAAAACTGCAGTAAAGCAAACCGTATTTGCAGAAACCACTAAAAAACCAACTACCCTTGAGACTCGAACAGTTTGGCTCAATTCGAAATCATTTTGGATGATAACTTTGCTCGTTTTTATACAAATTCTTTACGTTACGATGGTGTATGGCCCTATTGCGGCCTTTCTGGTTGAGTTGTTTCCAACGCGCATCCGTTATACGTCAATGTCGCTGCCATACCATATTGGAAATGGCATTTTCGGCGGACTTACCCCGCTGATAGCCACCCGTTTATTCGACATTTCAAAAACGACCGAAAACCCCGCAGGCGATCCATTCGTGGGCTTGTGGTATCCAATCATTATAGCTGCGGTGTGTTTTGTAATTGGGTTCTTTTATTTGCCGAATAAGCGGGAATCGGAGGTTCCGGACTGAATTGTGGAGATCGCAAATACTACAGGCCAGAGAAGTCACAAATTATACACAAATATGATAACTTTCAAAAAACCGCTTATCGGTGACATTTTGATACCATTAAAACAATACTTCGGCATTTTATGGATTAGTTTAGCCGCTTTTGGCGTGTATCTTATGGTACACCAAGCTGGCATAGAATTCAGGAGAAATCCGGCACTTGATACCCGAATTTTTTGGTACACCATCATCCCTATTTTTACGCCTATTATGTTCGGGCTTGGGCTTTTTGGCTATTATTGTTTAAAAGGTGAATACAACCGGGCTTAAACCTTGACCATTATTGTTTCCACTACCGATTTGGTTGGGGCGATGAGCTCAATCAGTTCGCCAGTTTCTTCATCCAGAAACTGTTCCTTTTCACCTTCTATTTTTTTGAGTGTTTCCTCGTGCAATTTTAATCTTCCTTTGAGGAATTCAAACTCCTCGTGCAATTTGCACCAGGTCGGATCCTTGTCGAATTTAAAAACAGAACGTTGAATGTTAGTCACTTGCGCATCGGCGTAGTTGAATGACTTCATCCCGGTCTCCTGTGCCACCACCAGTGCAGCCGCCTTTACTTGTTCCATTACAGTGGTGAAATAGATCTCATAACGTTTCATCTCGACGTAGACCTTCAACAAGTCGTATTGGCCGCTTGAAATCACCTCCTTCGCGTCTGTTTCGGCCAGTGCGACCAGACCCTCCTTGCTAAGTCCGCGTTCCAGCGAGCCGATAGGCTTTACAAGTCCCATAATGCGCTATTTTTTGAATTTTGAAATTAGGGAAAGAAATTAATCCCTCAGAACCAAGGGCAATTATAC
>JBBQLD010000379.1:0-4809 GCA_038327555.1 Chitinophagales bacterium | reverse complement strand
TGGGTAAAATTGAAATGATGGATTATATGTCTTTCGTGGCCGTCAAAAAGGACGTGTTGAAACACCTGTTGAAAGCCATTGCCAACGAGAAGATGAAAGGGAAGAAGTACAAGATTGCGGTGGCGAAGTGAGGGATATTATTTCTTCCACCTTGGCATTTGGCTTGGGTATGTTTTCCTGCTGCTCCCGACTGGAACGGAAGATAGAACTTTAAGTACTTACAATTCTACCGACTGCTTTCCGACCTTTTCGCCCATCATGTGTACCGTCACTTATTTCCCCAGGCCCTTCGGCTTCATCCTTACCCACAACCGCGATGAGGTGCCTTCCCGAACTACCCAAACCATTGTACGTGAAAAAATGCCCGGTGGAGACATCCTGCTTTTTCCGCGCGATGGATTGGCAGGGGGCACTTGGATTGCTACTTCAGGTTTTGGGCGCGCTGCCTGTTTGCTCAACGGAGCATTTGTGTTGCACACCCGTCAGCTGCCTTATCGCCGCAGTCGTGGGCTGATTTTGCTCGATTTTTTCGACTGGGAAAACCCGGATGATTTTTTTCAAAACTATGATTTTGACCAGATTGAGCCGTTTACCTTCCTCTTTTTTGATCGTCCCAAAGCTTCCGAACTTTCCGAAGGCTCATTTCAGATAACCGAATTACGTTGGGACGGTCAACAACGCTATTTGAAAAACCTGAGCCCCACTGAACCTCATTTTTGGTGTTCTGCCACACTCTACCCTCTGGAAATACAAGTCCGCCGGGAGCAAGTTTTTACCAACTGGCTCGCCAATTTTACCCGCAGTAGCCAGGATGATGATGAGCGCAAATCCCCAAATCCCCAAATAAACAAATCCCCAAATCCCCAATTAAACAAATCCCCACTTAAACAAATCACCCAACTTCACCAGACAGGCAGCGTAAACGATCCCGAGAACGATTATGTAATGAATCGCGCTGGGCGCGTGCAGACTGTAAGCATTACCCAAGTCATCGTGGATGAAAAAAACGCACAAATGCGGTACCTGGATTTACTGGGCGGAAAGCGCAGCAAACGGCGGCTGACTTATAGCCAGCGGAGGGCAATTACTGTGAACAGGTAGTTATGTTTGAAGAATATTGTTTGCCGTAAGTTAAATCTTTGCAAACTAACCAAAGAAAATTTTGGTTGGCGAGTACAAGCACCCTATTTTGCAGACAAATTCTGAATACCGATAGTTCACCCAACCAATTTTTATCGAGCCAATTCTTTACAACTAAGCCCTAGCGAAAGTCACAGAAGCGGCGTTCATCTTAATCTTGCACATGAAACAACCCTTACTCGTATTGTTTTTCCTGTTAACCGTCTTTACGCTTCGTGCCCAAAGTGCTCCCCGTCCTGAGCTTTCGGTCTTCCCGAATCCCACCATAGAAAATATTGCGGTACAAGATAATGCTGATGCTGTCGGACAAATTATCGTCTTCAACCTGCTAGGCAAAAAAATTAAGGTTTTCGAAGCCGCTAAAGGTGAGAATTACTACGTTGGTGATCTTGCTAAAGGGATTTACCTTGTACAATTAGTAGGACGCAACAAGCAGACCATCAAAACCCAAAAAATAGAAAAGAGATAATTCACAAGGTTTCTCCACTGAATAATCCCTTCAAGGCGGCTCTTGGTGACCTACCAAGGGCCGCTTTCGTTTTGAAAAGTCTGATAAAATAAGTTTGAATGAGATAGTATTCACCGGGTGACTCCAAAGTCAGCCGATGAATACTATCTCGGCTAAAACTTATTTTATCAGCTTCGGGTAACTTTTTCCACAAAAATCTGTTTAAACCATAATTTTTAATCCAAAAAGTAAATTTCGGCTCGACTTTTGTCGATCCATCCAAAACGATGACCAAGAAAAAAAATCATAGCGGCAAAAAATTGACCGCTCAACAACTCCAGATCGAAATCCTCAAATTCCTGCTCGGCCACCCCAAAAAGAGTTTCGCGCCGCGCCAAATCACCGACCAACTTCATATCGAAAATAACCGGGACTCCACGGAACACGCCCTGCTCCAATTGGTACAGGCGGGCTCAGTTGCGCAGTTTGCCGAAAATAAATTCGGGATCGCACTCGGACGCCTTACGGTAGACGACGGCGAAGGCATCCCGGATCACGGACAAAAATCTTCCAAAAAGGATGAGTTTTCCAAAATGGGCACATCCCAAGCCCAACGTCCATCCTCTTTCGTCAATACTGCCGCGGAGAAACAGTCTAACCTCCAAAATCCAAGCTCCAACCTCCACGCTTCAAAGTCTCGTAAAATCGTAGAAGGTAGGGTAGACATGACCCGTACCGGCGCTGCATACATTGTATCTGAACTAATGGATACCGATGTTTATGTGCCACCAAAATACGTGAATGGTGCCTTGAATGGCGATATTGTACGGGTAATACTCTTTGCGCCTGCGCCTTATCGCGGAGGCCGTCGAGGGGAGTCTCAAACCCAACGAAAGCCCGAAGGCGAGGTCTTGGAAGTGCTCAAACGCGCCAACGAATTTTTTATCGGAACCGTCCGCCTGAACCGAAAATACGCACTTTTCATCCCGGATAATCCAAATGTACCCACAGATATTTTTATCCCCATCGAGGTCATTCATGAGGCCAAGGATGGCGATAAAGTAGTCGTAAAAGTCACGGACTGGCAAGAGGGCAAGGGCCGAGTTCCGGTTGGAAAAGTCACGCAAGTGCTGGGGAAAATTGGTGGACACGAGCTGGAAATGAACAAGATCCTGATCAATGCAGGATTTCAACTTTCCCACTCTGAAGAAGCTGAGCGCGAAGCCGCCCGTATCCCCGACACCATTTCTCCACAAGAAATAGAACGCCGCCGTGATTTTCGCGACATTCTTACGTTTACTATTGACCCGGAAGATGCCAAAGATTTTGACGATGCCCTGAGCATCCGGGAACTTTTACCCGCCGGAGCCAAAGCGAAGGAGGGGGAAGAAGGTAAACTTGAAATTGGCATCCACATCGCCGACGTAACCCATTATCTGAAGCCCGACTCTGCAATCGACCGGGAGGCATTTGAACGCAGCACCTCGGTGTATTTGGTGGATCGTTGCAACCCGATGTTGCCCGAAAAACTGTCGAACAATCTTTGCTCACTCGTGCCAGAGCAAGACCGTCTCACTTTCTCAGCGGTGTTTACGTTTGATGCAAAAGATAAAATCGTGTCGCGCTGGTTTGGTAAAACCGTGATACACAGTGCAAAACGTTTTTCCTACGAGGAAGCCCAAACCATTCTGGACAAAAAGCCCTTAGCGGAATTGCAAAACCATCCGCGTTTCGAGGAACTAGAATGGGCATTAAAAAACCTCCAACGCCTTGCCAGCAAGATGCGTAAAGAGCGGGAGAAAAATGGAGCTATTGGTTTTGAAACAGATGAGGTACGTTTCCGACTTGCTCCCGATGGTACGCCCTTGGAGGCCTATGTGAAAGAGCGTAAAGAAGCACACCTGCTCATAGAAGATTTCATGCTGCTGGCCAACAAAGAAGTGGCCCTGTACATGCAGCCGCCGCTCAAAAAAGGAAAAGAGGAAGATAGTTCCGGCGTAAAAAGCGGTGCCATTGTCCCCTTTATTTTCCGGATACACGATCTGCCGGATATGTCCAAGGTCGCTGATTTTGCACGTTTTGCTTTAGAATTGGGCGTTCAGATGAAGGTGGACACCCCCAAGCAGATCGCAACTTCGTTTAACGAATTGATGAAAAGGTCTCGCACAGACGATCGCCTGAAAGTGCTCGAGCCACTTGCCATTCGCACTATGGCCAAGGCCGTTTACAGCCCGAACAACATCGGTCACTACGGACTGGGCTTCACGCACTATTCGCATTTCACTTCGCCCATTCGGCGCTATTCTGACGTGCTGGCACACCGAATTTTGGAGCGAAATCTCGACGGGAAAATCTACCGCGTAGACGCATCCAAACTCGAAGAACAGTGCAAACACATCAGCAATCAGGAACGCAAAGCCGCTGAGGCCGAACGCGAAAGCACGAAATACAAACAGGCTGAATTCATGTCCACCCGTATCGGAGAAACCTTCGATGGCGTGATCAGTGGCATCATCGAACGCGGCTTTTTTGTGGAACTGGCAGGCTCAAAAGCCGAGGGACTGGTGGATTTCAAATACCTGGACGATACTTACACCCTGGAAGATGGGAACCTTCGCGCTACGGGCCGTCGATACAAGAAATCGTTCAAAATGGGAGACCGGATTAAGGTGAAGATTGCGGCGGTGGATGTCACGAAGCGGCAGATTGAGATGGAGGTGGTGGAGTAATAGATGAATAATCAGCCCTATCTTTCATCCAGCTCAAATACTCATTTATCTTTTCTCCAAGAAAATACGGGAGGTTCAACAAGCGGTATTTTTTACCATTTGGCGTAAGGGCAGGGTGCAGCGATAGTTGCCTTGCGTATATACGAATGGCCATATCATGTTTGCAGTAAACGGGAGGAAGGTTGGTTATTTACTTTTATAAAAAGTAAGGGTGTTTTTTGTAAAAAACAACACAAAGTAAAGGTGCTTTTTTGCAAATAAATCCACAAAGTAAGGGCAATATTATCTCGCGGGCGACGCTGCAAGAATTCGTTCAAAATGTTCAGCGTAAGAAATTTTTAGGTATTTTAATTTCCAGCCGTACACTTCTTTTTTGCGGCTTGTCATTCTGAACGTAGTGAAGAATCTGAGGCCGAAGGCCTAAAATTTAGAAGAAAAAGCTTCGGCCTTCGGCCTCAGATTCTTCACTACGTTCAGAATGACAAGCAATTT
>JBBQLD010000378.1:0-4830 GCA_038327555.1 Chitinophagales bacterium | reverse complement strand
TCGGATGATCTGAAGGATAAAGCGCAAAAAAATAATAAATCTATAGTTTCTAAGGCATTGGCTTATGCAAATGTTCCTGGTAATAGCATAACCCGTTTTGATACTAAAGATAATAAGCGTAAAAAAAATAATCATAAAAATAAGAAACACAAACCGTTAGAATAAATATTATACATTAAAATAAATAATCATTTAATAACATACAGCAAAGGCAGAAAAATGAGTCAGAAGATGATTTCTCTTATAAAAATTACAGCTCTTCGTTACTTCAAATGGGTGAATGCTTAAAGTTTAGCCCCGGCTAAACCAAATGTGCAGTTGGCATTTCGGGTCGTTTTTCTGTCAGTTTCTGTTAGTACCTTTTGTCGTTTCAGGGTTGCCTAAATCCTGTTCATCCTGTAAATCCTGTCAAAAAAACCCCTATTAAATCCTGTCAAAAAATCAAACTAAGTCCAGTCCGCAAATTCACCGCCGGGCTGTTTTTGACAGAGAAGGCATTCAGTAAATTATCCGAAGCAAAATAGAGCTGCACTGGCCCAGGTTTGAGCACAAGATGAAAACCCAGGTTAGCAGAAGAGCGTTCATTCACGCTATACATTGCACCGAGCGAAATCCATTTGATTGGCTTCCAACGAGCACTTGCGCCTATTGCAACGGTCGCTTTTGATTCAGCGCGTTTTTGGAAGAAGGTGCTGAGGCCAAAAGACCAGTGTTTGTTCAAATCAAAATTTCCGCCCAAATACCCACGAACCGGTAGGGAGGTCTCAAACTCCTGGGCTGTTTTTTTGAAATTGAAAATGTCGTTCAGGGTGTCCAGTTTGGTCGTAAAGTCGAGGCTGTCAGAACCATTGATGATATCTGCTCCCGGGAGGGTTACGCCCTCGTATTCATAGTCGCCCTCACTGGCATAATAGTTAGCCTGTTCTTTCCAAGTAATCACCCCGCCAAGATCGAGCAAGGAAAAATCGAGCGAGATCTTTTCCGTTAGTTTATAGTGTGCTCCCAGGTCGAAGGCGAACCCTGTGTTTTTTGAAAAAACTTTGCCATTCAGGTTACCAAGAGAAATGTCGAATCCCAGCCCAGAGGTATCAAAAGCGGAGATCAGGGAAGAAGAATAAAACGCGTAATTAGTGGAAAGCGAGAGTTGGTAAATGTCGTCGCTGGTGGTGATGGCTGCTTTTTGGCGATTGTTATCTGTGAGGAGAGCAGCGGTGCCGGTTAGATATTTTGCCCGGATTCCCACTTTGAGTCCTCCAAATCCCTTAGCAAGGCCTACGCTCCATTCATTCCAATTGGAGATATCGGTCTGAATGGCGATGTCAACCGTTTGTCCGATATATTGCGCATTACCATCCCAAATGAGGGAGGGCAATGTTTTTGGATAAGTAATGGAGCCGCCCAGCCGATTAGCGTGACCGGCTTGGAGCCAGAATTTACCGGGCAAGCGAATTCCGAAAGACACCGTTTCGATACGTTGGTCAAAATTGACGGTATTGCTTGGATCCAGCTTAGCGAGTGCATTGGTAAAATCAATGGTCCTGCGGTTGCCGTTTTTGATGAAGATATCTTTGTACGATACGTCGCTCGAATGCGCAGCATCCAGTCCAATCCCGGGCAATCCAATAGCAACATGCTTGTTTTCCGGGAAAAACGCCGGATTCGTGGAAGTGCTATGCCATACATCCGGGAGGCTGTGTAACATCAATTCTTGCTGGGCAGACAATCGAATTGAGCCCAAAATAGCCAGCATAATGCCTATAAAAAGCTTGAAATTCAATGATTTATATTGAAATTGCATGGATGTTTGTTTCAAAAATTAGGTGTTTGGCTTCCCAGGATCTCGTTCTTCTTCCCTCTTTTTATAATCGTTTCTTCACTTTAATCCCCATTTTCACCACGATTTTATTTGTAGCGAGAAGCTTAACAAAAGTTTCACCACCATTAGCCGTAGTGAAGGAAGTTTTCAAAAGAGCGTCCTTGGCCGTACGGATGCGATCAAATCGGGCTGTTGTCATGGGAATAAATTCTTCCGTACGGGTTATGCCAACAGCTGCTCCGTTGTCATCAATAGGTGCAGAACGGATAATTTCTTTGGCTCCGTCGCTGAACAGCGAGTCAAGGTTATTTTGTTGCGCGTCACGGAAGAAAATTTGCATTTCTGAAGAAATGGGTGTGCCATTTTCGGTAACGAGCTTGAATTCTACGTCTTCAATTCCAGCTGAATCCAGACTGCCAAATTCGCCAAAGTCTAGATTCAGGGTTTGCTCTGCACCAAAGTTTTTGATTGAACCTTCGAGTACGAGTTCTACCCGAAGTTGAAGTTTCATGATGCTTTTATCCGTAATAAAACCAATCAGATTTGGATCGTATAGCGCATTACTTATACCATCTACTTCATAGATAAGCCGTTTTGGCTGACTATTGAAAATTTCGGCGATGTTAGAATTCGTCTCGTCCAGTACAATGTCGGTAGTTTTTGTCTGACCAACTTCTCCTAACAACCAGGAAGGATAATTAAAGTCTTGATAATCAAAACTATCATGTTCAAAAACACCAGTACTAATGAGCGGTATTTCTTCGTCATTCTGACCAATGAAACTCAGTTGTTTAATCTGGCCTCTTGTTGGAAAGCCCCATGAATTGAGGATTCTCATGATCACCTTCGGATTTTTGATTTTCAAATCGCCTTGAAGTTCTGTTTGGTTGATATCAATCTCAATGGTATCTACGGTTAATTTAAACCATTGAAACCCCCAATACCCTTCCAAATAGGTGAATTTGAGCTTATTGGTTGCTGCAATGGGGAAGTCAGGAACTTTAACACGCGTGCCATCGGGGCGATAGGCAAAATATTTAAAGGTAAGATTGTTATTGGTAGGGAGCAAATAATGCCCAACAAGTGGGATGGTGTCTGAAAGGTAAAATTCACCTGGAGCAACTATAAATGGGTGTGTAAACACTACGCCCAAAAAACTCATTTGAGGAATTTCAAAATAACCATGAATGGTATCTGGTGTTGAGTTTTTGATGTAAAAAGCAATGGTTCCAGACTTTATATTTGCCTCATTAATCGTAATTCCATTGACTCCGTCGTTTATTGGAGCGGTTACAACAGTATCAAAAAGTGGAATAATCCTGGTCGTATCCAAAAACTTGAAAATATCGCTGGCTGGCTTCTCTGCTACCTCACCGGTATAAAAAAGCGTCATGGTATTATCTGCATTCACAAAAACCGTGTCGCCAGACAGACTGTCATTCAAGGTGTTGAAAAGCAAATCTTTTAGGAGCAGTTCGGTGCTGAACAGCGGAAATGCAAACTCCGAGGTATGATCAGCAAGTTCAGCATTTTCAAAGTCAGACTTTTTACAAGCCGACCAAAATACAAGGCCCAGCGTGATGGCAAGGGCAAGTGGGAAAGGAAGTCGTTTGTGCATATCAGTTTGGGAAGTGAGTCGAATTTATACGCCTCGCGTGTTAAAAAAAGGAAAACCTAGCTACAAAAATACTCACGAAAGTCGGTTTCGGTAGTCTTTATATCCAAAGCGTCGCGAAATGTCCAAATTGCCGTCGGGCCGAAGAATGGCAATACTGGGGTGCGTTACGCCATTAAAGGTAGAGGTTTTAACCATAGTATAGTGAATCATGTCTTCAAACACGACCTTTTGTCCAATTTTTAATGGTTTATCAAAGGCATACGCTTCCATGAAATCGCCGCTCAGGCAACTAACTCCCCCCAGGCGATACACGTTTTTGTCTCCTTTTTCCACATTTTCTTTCGCGCCCTGCACACGCGGACGGTAAGGCATTTCCAAGGTATCTGGCATATGTGCTGTAAATGATACATCCAGAATGGCCGTGCGCACGCCGCCATTTTTTACAAGGTCAAGCACCGTAGCTACGAGCACGCCTGCGTCCCAGGCAAAGGCACTGCCCGGCTCAAGGATGACCTGCAAATGCGGCCAACGTTTTTTGAACGCCTTCAACACTGAAATCAAATGTGGCACATCATAACCCGCGCGGGTCATCAGATGCCCGCCGCCAAAATTGACCCAGCTCAGCTGCGGCAAAAATGCTCCAAATTGTTTCTCAAAATGTTCCAGCACCTTTTCAAGGTCTTGGCTCGTGCTTTCGCACAGTACGTGGAAGTGCAAGCCTTCAACACCGACAGGTAAGGTACCCTTAAAATTTGCTATCGGTTCGCCAAGCCGAGAGCCAAGTGAAGCAGGATTGTACAAAGTGGTATCCACAGGCGACCAACCCGGATTGACCCGAATGCCCGGGCTGACTTTCCGTACAGCATTCAACACCCGCTTTTGGTATTTCCGCCATTGTGCAATCGAATTGAAAGTGATATGGCTGGAATAATGTAGTATTTTGCCAAATTCTCGTGGAACGTAAGCTACCGCATAAGTATGCGATTGCGCGTGCATTTCCTCGAAACAAAGCCGAGCCTCATGGAGCGACGAGGCTGTGGCGCCACCCACGTATTCGCGCACAATGGGAAATGCGCTCCACATGGCAAATCCTTTAAAAGCCAGAATGATTTGTACATCTGCCTCCTGTTGCACCCGATCAATTATTTCCAGGTTCTTACGCAAAAGCGATTCTTCGAGTACAAAGCAGGGGGAGGGTATTTTTTTTATGTTCATAATTTGAAGGTTCCTTATTTCGGTTAATGACAAGCACTAATGGCAGGGGCACGAAGTCTTTGACGGTTTGTTCGACTCTTTTGAACTGATACTTTGTTGCGCCTCAGTCATGGAGAGCCCGCTACAATCCTTCGTCGCGCCTAGTCTCATCTCAAAATAATCTGACCAAACTATCAAAGAC
>JBBQLD010000377.1:0-4836 GCA_038327555.1 Chitinophagales bacterium | reverse complement strand
CAGCTAAAGCAGCCGGTACTATTTCTTTTTCAGGCGGATACTTAGGGTAGTTTTGGATAAAAACAGTGCATTTTCTTAGAATGTAGCTTTTAGGTGCCAGTTTTTTTAGATAGGCCGGCAGCTGAAGCAGCCGGTACTATTCCTTTTCCAGGCGGATACTTAGGGTAGTTTTGGATAAAAATAGTGCATTTTCTTATAATGTAGCTTTTAGGTGCCAGTTTTTTTAGATAGTCCGGCAGCTAAAGCAGCCGGTACTATTCCTTTTTCAGTCGGATACTTAGGGTAATTTTGGATAAAAATAGTGCATTTTTTCTTGAATATTGTTTTTTACTGCTGGTTTTTTTTGTGATCCGGCAGCTAAAGCAGCCGGTACAATGCCTTTTTCAGGCGGATATCTCTCGGTTGCTTTCGGTTTTGTATAGTTCGTTTTTTTCTTTAAATCCGGCTTTTTTGACGGTAAGCAGGTGGTCTGTTTCGTGCATTTTTTCAGGCAGTACCAGTTTAAATCGACCCATAGTGCCCGTTAGAATAGTCGTATTATGATTCCCCATTACCAAAACTAGTCAACCAGCCCTAATTTTACCCTGCCAACCATCCCAGGAGTCGTTTCTGGCATAATAGGATATAAAGGCTTTTAGCCGACACCTTCCGGGCAACCCGCCCTATTTTTGCAACGTCAACTCATACTATGAAAAAGCAACTACTCTCTTTTGCCCTTTGGCTCCTTGCCGGTGTTTCCGCCTCTTTTGCCCAAAAATATTCCAACGAATTCCTCGCTATCGGCGTGGGTGGCCGCGCCCACGGCATGTCGGGCGCACAAGTGGCACTCACGGATGATATCACGGCGGCCTACTGGAATGCTGCCGGTCTGAGTCAGATTACTTCGCCTATGCAAGCAGGTGCCATGCACGCGGAATGGTTTGGTGGCGTAGGCAAATACGACTGGATTGGATTTGGCAAATCGCTCAACCGCGAACGCAGTTCCTATATCGCGCTATCGGTTATCCGTCTTGGCATCGACAACATCCCCTATACCATTAATCTGGTGAATACCGATGGCACCATCAACTACGAGAATGTGACGGAATTCAGTGCCGCCGATTATGCTTTTATGGGCAGTTATGCCCAAAAACTGAAAAATCCAGCATTCTCCGTGGGTGGAACCATGAAAGTTATCCGACGGAAAATCGGTTCATTTGCCGGTGCCTGGGGATTTGGGGCAGATGCCGGAGCTCAATACCGCAAAGGCGCACTGATGCTCGGCATTCAGAGCCGCGACCTTACCACGACTTTCAATGCCTGGTCTTTTGACCTTAATGACGATATTCGTTCTACCTGGACAGCCACAGGCAATGAACTCCCGGTCAGCAACACCGAAATTACCAAGCCCAGCTTTGTGCTTGGGGCAGCATACAAATTCAAACTCGGGAAAGAAACTACCCTCACTCCTGCCCTGGATTTTGTCTGGACGACCGATGGACAACGCAACGTTTTGATCAGTTCAAAAGCCATCAATATTGACCCGCGTTTGGGCTTCGAGGCGGGGTACAAGAAATTTCTACAATTGCGGGTTGGAGTTGGCAATTTCCAGCGGGTGAAAGATGACTTCAACCCCGCCAAAGAAAACCTTTCGCTACAGCCGAATTTTGGTGTCGGCCTCCGTTTTGGTCGGGTAAAGATTGATTACGCGCTGACCGATATTGGCAACGTTTCGGCGGTGCAGTATTCGCACATTTTCTCTATGTTGCTTGATTTTAAGGAGAAGTAGCGCGAAATTTATTTCGCCAGTAATGTAGAGCGAAATGAATTTCGCGCTACATTACTGCCTGGGCTAATGCAAGTGCCTTTTCCAATTGCTGTTCTTCAGAGAGTAAGGTATTGTCAATGACCACCGCATCGTCTGCTTTGCGGAGCGGACTGTCGGCACGGCCGGAGTCTATGCGGTCGCGCTCCAACAGGTTGCGCTGGATTTCCTCCCATTCCCCATCAATGCCTTTGGAGGCCAATTCTAAGTGCCGGCGACTGGTGCGGACATCAGCATCGGCCATGAGGTAGATTTTTAATTCGGCATCTGGGAATACCACAGTGCCAATATCTCGCCCGTCGGCTACAATATGACGTCGCTTTCCCATGGCTTGTTGTTGCGCCACCATGGCTCGGCGCACTGCTGAAATGGTGGACACAGGACTTACGTGGTCGTTCACAAACATTTCCCTGATCTCGTGCTCCACATCTCGCCCATTAAGAAAAGTTCGATTCTGCCCATTAATGCGTTCAAAATGGATTTCAATATGCTGCAAGGCCTCGGATACGGCTTCAGGGTTGTTGTAATCAATTTTGTTTTCCAAAAAATAGAGTGTCACCGCTCGGTACATCGCGCCCGAATCGAGGTAGGCGTAGTGTAGCGACTTTGCGAGGGCTTTTGCGAGGGTACTTTTGCCACAAGAGGAAAGGCCGTCAATGGCGACGATAATTCGTTTCATAATCGGCGGCAAAAATGGGGATTTTTTTAAAGTGCCCTATAAGTTTCTAAAACTCAATTTCAAAGCAACCAGCATCAGGCATCAAGCCATCCCGAGCTTTGCCATCCAAATCCACGTCAATGCCCGATATTGGAATGGCGAAACGGTTGGCGATAGAATGCAAAGTGTCCAACCGGAAATTGTATTCGCTTATGTTGACAAAAATCGTATCCTGACCATCTGCATTTAAGCATGGCTGACAGTGATCGAAGAAATCAGGATAAGCCGTTTCGTTAGCCAAATCCTTGACCCGCACGATGCAGTTTTTAAATTCGTAATCAAATTGCGTAGGGTCGTCCAGACGGTCGAAGAGCGTAATTTGGTCGCTGCGACTCCCGAATAGAATGCAGTTTTGGAATCTAGCCTCCAATTTATTTAAGACAAATAGACCGCAACCTTCATCCAGGCAAAGCGCGTTGCCCATACGAAGTGCCTCGCCGTCTACGCCATAACTGGCCACGGTACAATATTTAAAATCGTAATCTCCGCCATATTCAAGTTGAATGCCGTAGCCCGTGTTAGAATGAAAAAGGCAGTTTTCTGCCGTGATTTTCGCGTGAATGCCAATGAGCCCGCTGCTTGCAGTATTATAAATCTGGGAGTTGCGCAGGGTTAAATCTGCCGCAGAATCGACTCGAATTCCAATGACGGAATTGCGCACAATGCAGTGGTTGATGCGATGCCCGGTGGTGCCAGATTGCAGCCAAAGACCGGTCCATTGACCAGGATCTTCCTTAAATTCAGGTTCCAGTCGATCGCCCTCAAAAATTACCGGGGCATCTATTTCCCCATCCACGATCAGTTTGCCTTGGCCGACAAACGCGATAAAGCCGTCATTGTAGCGCTGGGTGACGCCTTCGTCATCTACAAATTTTCCCAAGCCACCGTGTATATACACCCGCGTTCCCTTGGCGATACGGAGCGTGCAAGAGTCTATGACCAGAATACCGAAAATGACGTAGGGTTTTGGGTCGTCCCAAACGATTTCACCGCCATTGCAATCCAGCCCTACCGCGCCGCCAGCCCCAAAACGCGAAGGAATGTAATTGGCGTTTTGCCCAAAAGCTTCCAACACCACTTTTTGCACATTTCCATTGGTTTCAAAAACCACGTTTTCGCCAATGACGAAGGGTGAATTCTGGTCGTTTGGATTTATGGTAACCTCTGCGAAAACATACATGCTGTCATTTGGAGCGATTTCCAGGTTTTCTTGAGCGTCGCCACTGATGCCATCTATGTTTAGGTTAAAGCGTGAATTTGCACCGTTTTCGAGAAATATATTGGAAATTCGGATGCTTTCTTTGTGCCGATTGTAAATTTTGAAATAGCGGGTAGCAGAGCCCAGTTGAGTAAATACCGTGTCAAAACGGAGGGTGTCTGTGCTGAATTCCAGTTTATCTGCCGGGCTGGAAGTGAACTTTTCTTTTTGGCAAAAAGCCAGTGTGAACAAGATCAACAAGCCGCTGATGTACCCGGCTAAACGAAGCATGGTTTTTCTGCCCTCCGAGGCTTGGCAAGTGGAAATGAAAGTGAGCATGGCAAGCAGGGTTTGTCTCATGATGTTGGCATAAGATATTGGAACAAGGCGGCAAAAGTACGCGGAGGGTTGGATGCTCGGCTATAATGGAACACAGATTGGACAAATAAAAATAGATTGTAACTACCTAGTGGCAGGGGCACGAAGTCTTTGACGGTTTGTTCGACTCTTTTGAACTGATACTTTGTTGCGCCTCAGTCATGGAGAGCCCGCTACAATCCTTCATCGCGCCTAGTCTCATCTCAAAATAATCTGACCAAACTATCAAAAACTTCGTGCCCCTGCCACTAGTTGAAATGATCGAAGCGGATGGCAGAAAGCGAAAAATACAGGCATCTAATGTACAAGGGCTGTTGCGCCTCATCCAATCCATCCTTCCCCCAAGGCTGAGCTATTTAAACTACGGCTAACCCAAGTGGGTTATAGCGTAATTATCTAAATTGTTTCAAGGGTTGCAATAATCACAATACATTGGGTCTTCGGTTTTTTTATTATGCGGATACATTTCTTCTTTTGAGTATTCACAATGTTGGCAAACGTAAATGTAGCTTAAGGTTGAGTTGGTCGGAGAACCACATAAGTTACATTTTAATCCTTTTGTTGCTTCTGTAATTCCGAAGCCCGGTTTACTACATTGAGGACACAAGGAATTTATTTTATCTATTAATTTTATTGTTGCAGCTTCAATTACTTTCATCCGGGTAGGGTTATACATTGCCCTCATATCAGTTTCCACATAAACGGAATTAAACTTATCAAACAGGTTATTGAATGTTT
>JBBQLD010000376.1:0-4885 GCA_038327555.1 Chitinophagales bacterium | reverse complement strand
TTGAGGCGATGCAGAACTTTGCCCTATGGAAATCGGAGTTCCGCCGTTTTCCAATGTCGGCATATCTATCACCGTGGAATACACAAACCCATGATCTGTAAGCGAATTGAAGGTTTGCCCGAAACTGTAGATGGTGCCGTTCAGCACCACTGACAACAAATTTTGACCAGCCGTAGCGGACACGATTTTGGCAATATCGGGCGGGGTGGGCTGCTCTATTACTGTTATATCCATCGGCCAGTCGGCTTCCAATCCGGCACCATCGCGAACCATCAGATACACTTTTTTTACCCCGACCTCAGGATAGCTGTGTTTAAAGATCACATTGCCGGCGTCAAATCCTGTTTGATTGTTGTTGTCAAACTTCCAATTGTACTGAAGCGGGAAATAAGCCATGCAATTGTCGGTGCTTCCATTTGCGTTGAAAGTAATCTCTTGATGTTGGGTTACTATGGTGCCAGGCGACACGCTGAAAGTGGGGAAAGGTTTTTGAGTGTCGGTTATGATCTTGGTGACTGGGATAGGGTCTGACTGTTGTTGGCCGCCGTTAGTCCAGTTTACGAAAACTGTCCCGTCCACCCTGCAATTTTGCTGGGCGATGTTTGCGGTCACTTTTAAAAAACCATCCTTGTCTGCCCGCATCACATCTTTTTGCGGCTGAAGGTTCACCCAACTGAGGTTGTTGTTGAAATAGTCAACAGGGATAGAGTCCAACCCTAAATTCTTGACCTTGATTTCTTTGAAGACTTCATTGGGGCCGATCACAAGTGAATCTGGCGTGTACACCAGTCGATTGCGCGGCTCCATTTTCAGGATGGCCGTTTCTTGCTGGTCTTTGCCCACCAAAATATTCCCGATCAAATCTTTGTACCCTTTGGCATTTGCCGTCACCTCTACGCGATCGAGTATGAAACGGTCAAGATCTATGGTTACGACCACAATTCCGTTGGAATCCGCGGTTTCGGTCTGTCCTTGCACGATCACTTTGGCCCCGGGTATGTTCTGGGTCGTGTCTTTCAGATTGACTACCTTAATGCTGAAAGTAGGTTTGTAGGTTTCGCATTGGGTCAAGAGAAAAAGGAGCCCCCAAAAAGGCACTAGGTACTGGATGTTCCGGTAGAAAGTTTTCATGGATTAATTTCTTTTTTGTTGGTTAGATAAGCTGTAGGAAAAGGTCATAGAGATATCCATTCCGCCAGTCATGAACACACCGGATTTGACATTGTCGTTTTGCGCCGCAGGCCCCAAAAGCAAGCCTGGGCCAAAGTGGAAATTCAGCGCGCCACGCTCAAAACCTTTGATAATGAACTTCCCGCCCATAAACAGACTGACGTAAGCTAAATCACGAGCTTTGATGTCATTTTCCAGGGCATGGTTGAAAGGCTCTTTCCGCCAGTTCAGGCCGAATGCCCGAACGCAGAGGCCCATGGTAAAAAAGGTCGAACGGAAGTCTTGATTGTAGCTGCTCTGTTGTCGAGTCCATTCGATGTTCAGGCCAATCAACTCGGATTTTCCAGTAGTTTCTATTAGGTAGTTTGGCAGGTTGGAACGAAAGGGAATAAAAACCATAGCGGGCGTGGTGACAATGTCAAGTGTGAGCACGCGCTTAGGTTTTTCTTGAGCCATGCAGGGCAAACTGCAAACGATAAAACCGGTAAGCAGGAGCCATTGGCAGGCTGCTGCCCAGGGCTTTAAAATTGGAATGTGCTTCATAGGTGATTATTTTTTTGTGCTTTAGTTCAAATACACCGCAGGGGCGCAAAGCGTTGATTTTCAAATGCCACGCTCCTCTGCGGTTCGACAAAGTTTACCTATTTCTTTTTTGGAGAAACAGTACCGAAATTGTAGCTTACTCCCACAAACCAGCTTTTGCAGAACAGTTCTCGCGTTTGGATATTAATGGCTTCTCCCGGAGCTGCTGGGTCGACCAGATCTCCTTCTGCCAGTCCTTCAGCCAAGCGGTTGGCTTTTCCCACAATTGCTCCGACACTGAGCACCAATCTTTGTTCGCTGCCCAACAACAGAGAAAGCCCTGTAAGGTATTTAAGCCGTATGTCATCTTCCCGTTTGTCAGTGATGATGCCTAGCGAAAAGCCAGTATTTACCCGCTTGCCCCATCGGGAGTAGGCATGGCTGATGACCCCCATGCTTACTGTAAAATCGTCGCTGCGTTCGCGAAGGATTCGGCCTTTGGGCACGATCGTTATTTTGTCAATAACTGGTGGGTTGCCCATTGTGTAAGTGGTGTCAAAACCCGTGGTTGGTGTGGTAGTAAAGCGGTGATCAACCAATCCATGTAGAAAAAGCCCGGCGCTGAAATCAATCTTGAAGCCCCCTCGGTTGAAATACTCATAGGTCAGTATTTCCTTGGCTCCAGCTGATTTCGGCTTGTAATTCTCCAGCGTGAGCGATGTGATGTCATAGTTCTTTATCTGAAAATTCGCATTGCCGACTACATTGTATTGGAGTATGAGCGAATAATAGCGAAGCCCTTCTTCCAAGATTTTTCTGAGTGCTTTTCGCTTATTGGCATCCCGTTCAGTTTCGATCATTTGGACTGCGCTGTTGCGCACGGCCTCAGGGCTGCTGCTGGAAACCTTGAATTGGACAAGCACATTTTTTTGAATGTAATCAACATATTTTTCTAACAGCACAAGTGTGAGGCTAGCACTACTCTCTTTGCCGATTTTGGCCTCGTAAAACTGTTTCATCTCGTTGCGGAACTGCTGTATCACATCGGTCGAAGATTGTGCGGCAGCCGTTGTATCTTTGCTTTGTTCGGATTCCGCTTCCGCAGGTTTTCCTGCGCGCATCAGCGAGATGAATTCCGGGCCGTATTCCTGATTGCGGTTTTCAAAGTTTTTTGACACCACAATGCTGTCTAAATAGGGGTGATAATTCACGATCCGTAGATGTAGCGTTTCATCTACCCTGGGGTGGAATTTTTTTAAGGTTTTTGGCTTACCGTCCCGAAAATAACAAGCCCTTTTGTTTCTGAAATCGTACACGATTTCGGCATCGTCTGGACAAACTGTGAGGTCTTCGCAACACTCCTGCGTATCACATAACTCCTTTTGGTACTCGGCCTCCTGACCGTTATCTGGGATGAAAATATAATCTGGGGTTATGTCTTTCTTAGTCGTGTCTCCTTCTGTCTTAGGCGGTAGAATTACCTTTCCCTTGCTGTCTGTAATGCGTAAGCTGGCAAACTGCGGGATAATTTTGGTCGTGTCGATTTTCAATCGAAGGTTATTGGTCGGGCCATCTTCAAAAACCAGCGTCTCGCCATCCTTGGAGATATCGAACTTTAAACTTCCAAGGTGGATGTTCGTAGCAGCCTCTGTTTCATTTACGACCTTGATTACCTTTTCGCTAGATATGGTTTTTCGGACGGAAGTACCATCTTTTTTCAAAGTGATCTCGATGGACTGATTCGGGGTTTGCGCATACGCAGAAGCGGGTGTTAGGTAAATACAAACGATAGCTGCGCTCCATAAAATGAGGTGTTGAATGTTCATGTCAATGCTTTGTTTAGGTTATACTTTTTGATGGATTTTTATGCCGAGGTTTTGCTCAATGGTTGTTATGCGCATGGCGTATGCCAGCATTGAGGTTCCCCCAACGATGATGCCTAGGGCCTCCCCATTTTCGCGATAAACGATTGCTCCTGAATCACCAGCTTGGGTAGGACATTTCAGTTCCATGTTATCTGGGAGGCAGAGTGAGAAGAAATCCCCGAAGGTTTGCTGGCTATGGTCGTCATAATTTATCGTGACTTCCTCCACAGTGGGCTCGTATATCATGGCGTTTACCGTACCCGATTTCAACCCTTTTATCAAAACTGGCGTGCCATTATAACGTTCAGTAACTTCTGCTGAACCAGTAATAGGAAGCAGACTGCTCCTGTCTATTGAATCTGGCGCATTGATTTTGGCAATGGCAACATCAAGCGAAGTATCTCGGAAACCGAACTCAAGCGTGGCAAGCGGTTCAACTTGCCCTTTGCTCAGCGTACCAATGTCTTCTTCATTGAGCAATTGGAATCCCTGCCAGGGGTGGGTGCTGCGCAACACGTGATAGCAGGACAATAGGTAAGGCTGTTTTGAAAAGGCATCCTCGAACAGATACCCAAGCGTACCGTAACGCTTGGGTGTGGTCATATTGAAGATTTGCCCACCAATGCTTCCAGACTGCGCTGTGGCTGGGTCTGATACAATTTTTTCTACTCGAATATGGTGCTCGGTTTCCTGTTCATCCGTCCAAATGAGCTCGTTTTCAAATTGGGCGGCAGACTGCCGATCCTTGAAATAGACCCGGATCACAGGCGTACCATCCGTTGAGAAGGCCCTTACGACTGAAACCACGCCCGGTTTTCCTTTGATGCTGACCTTCAACTGCGCGAGTGCCTGTTTGATAATGTCGCTAGGGCGTTGCTCCAAGCGTTTTTCCAACTCTTCCACTCGGTCTATAAAGGCGTTCTCAGAGTTGTTTAATTCCCTTTTTGCGTTTTTATACTCCAAAAGCAAGTCAAGTATATCGTGCCAGAATTTGGAGCCGAAACTCAAAAAGACCGACATCCCAAAGAAAAAGAAATAGTTATTTTTGTGCGCCTGCATCCAATACAGTAGCGAATCAGTCGCTGCATCGACGGCAGCACCCCAGAATAAGCCAGTAGTGATCAATCCAGCAATCCAGCTGAAAACCAAAATTTTTCGCTCCCGAATTTTCTCTTTTTTGGGATCATTTTCTTTGTCCCGTATATTTCCAAACCAATCGGATAGCAAATACAACTTGAACAAATTGCTGATGCGCTCGCTGATTTGTTCAAGTTGTATTTGCCATCCGATTGGTTTGGAAATATACGGGACAAAGAAAATGATCCCAA
>JBBQLD010000375.1:0-4901 GCA_038327555.1 Chitinophagales bacterium | reverse complement strand
GCCAATCATGAACTTGCTTTTCAAAGCGAAGAGAAAGAAAAAAGAGCGGCAGAGTTGCTTATTGCCAACCAAGAGCTTGCTTTTCAAAATGTAGAGAAAGAGAAAAGGGCTGCAGAATTATTGATTGCCAATAAAGAGCTTGTATTTCAAAATGTAGAGAAAGAGAAAAGGGCTGCAGAATTATTGATTGCCAATAAAGAGCTTGTCTTTCAAAACGAAGAGAAAGAGAAAAGGGCTGCAGAGTTAGTGATTGCTAATAAAGAGCTTGTCTTTCAAAACGAAGAGAAAGACAAGCGTGAAATTGAAAATAAAGCACTGGAAGCCTTTAGCAAGTCTTTAAAACAAGCCTCTCAATATTCAAGAAGCTTGATTGAGGCCTCTACTGATCCGCTGGCAACCATTTCCCCTGAAGGGAAAATAACGGATGTGAATGAAGCATCCATGAAAGTGACCGGGGAAACAAGAGAAAAATTAATCGGGACGGACTTCTCTGATTATTTTACTGAGCCTGAAAAAGCGCGTGAAGGATATAAGCAAGTTTTTGAAAAAGGTCTACTTTCGGATTATCCGCTCACCATACGCCATAAAAATGGAAATTTGACCGATGTGTTATACAATGCTTCAGTTTACAAAGATGATAAAGGCAATGTGCTGGGGGTATTTGCTGCGGCCAGAGATGTTAGCGAGCAAAAAAGGATTGCAACAGAATTAATAGAGGCGAAAGTATTTGCAGAAATGGCAACAGTCCTTGCGGAGGATGCAAAAATTAAAGCAGAAGAGGCCACTCGCATCGCAGAAAATGCAGTAAAAGCAAAACAGCAATTTCTGTCCAACATGAGCCATGAAATTCGCACGCCTATGAATGCGATTATCGGGTTCACCAAAGTGGTGTTGAAAACCGATTTGTCGGCAAAACAAAAAGAGTACCTACAAGCCATTAAAATTAGCGGCGATGCCTTGATCGTACTCATCAATGATATTCTGGATTTGGCAAAGGTGGATGCAGGCAAAATGTCGTTTGAAAAAACACCGTTCAAATTGCCTTTGTCGATTTCTACAATGATGCATTTGTTTGAGACAAAAATTCAGGAGAAGAATTTAGTATTGGTAAAAGAATATGACGCTTCTATTCCAGAGGTATTGGTAGGGGATCCCGTGCGTTTGCACCAAATTATCTTAAACCTCGTGAGCAACGCAGTCAAATTTACTTCAAAGGGGGAAATTACGGTTGGTGTGCGCTTGTTAAAGGAAGATTCAGAAAACGTAACCATCGAATTTTCCATTTCAGATACGGGAATCGGGATATCGGAAGATAAATTGGATGAGATTTTTGAAAACTTTCAACAGGAAAGCAGCCTTACCTCAAGATTGTATGGAGGCACTGGATTGGGATTGGCTATTGTAAAACAATTGGTAGAACTACAGGGGGGAACGGTAACCGTAAAAAGCAAGGTGGATCAAGGTTCTACGTTCAGCTTTACGCTGAATTTTCAAAAAACGATAATTGCTATTGAATTAGAGCCCGAAGAAATAGCCTTGGACAATAGTATTAATGATATTGAAGTATTGGTAGTAGAAGATATTGCCCTGAATCAATTGTTGATGAAAACACTACTGGATGAATTTGGATTCGGGTGTGATATTGCCTTCAACGGGAAAATCGCCATCGAAAAATTACTGACCAAATCGTACGATATTATTTTGATGGATTTGCAGATGCCTGAAATGAATGGGTTTGAAGCGACCGAATACATTCGCAATACCATGAATTCTAATATTCCCATCATCGCTTTAACGGCAGATGTAACCACGGTTGATTTGGCAAAATGTAAAACAGTAGGTATGAATGATTATATTGCCAAGCCAGTCGACGAAAGATTGTTGTACAATAAAATAGCAAGCCTGGTAAAAAGGATCGTTCCTGTTCCTATACAAGAAGAGAAAGAAAACGAGCAAACTCAAAAATGTACCAATCTGGACTATCTGATTCGCCGTACAAAATCTAATCCAGCTCTGATTGCAGAAATGATCTCACTTTATTTGGAACAAACCCCCCCATTGATTCTCTCCATGAAACAAAGCTTCCAAAAGAAAGACTGGGCTGCTTTGTATGCTGCTGTACATAAAATGATACCCTCCTTTTCAATCGTAGGCATTAGCGTAGATTTTGAAAATATGGCAAAACAAGTACAGGAATTTGCTCATAACCAACAACAGGCTGAAGGTATTGATGAATTGGTTCAGCAACTTGAAACCGTGTGCAGCCAGGCCTGTAAAGAGCTGGAAGAAGCACTGATTACAATTAAAAATACGAAACCGTGAGCAACGAAAGAAAAACAAAGATCTTTCTGGTAGATGACGATGCGTTGTTTCTCAAATTGTTAGAAATCGAACTACTTGAGTTTGATAAATTCTATGTCGAAACTTATGCCACAGGAGAACTCTGCTTACAAAACCTAGTCCATCAGCCTGATTTGATTTTTTTAGATTATCATCTTAACGACAATATTGAAGGCAAAATGAATGGTTTGGATACGCTAATTAAAATTAAAGCCTTCAATCCGAATATTCCTGTAGTAATACTTTCCGCTCAAAACAATATTGAAGTGGCCATAAATTGTATGCACCACAAGGCCTCCGATTATGTGGTTAAAAGTGAGATTGCATTTAATCGTTTAAAAAATGTAGTCCTCTCCATTCTAGCCTATCAAAAATTTGAGAAGCAGTTGAGCTTCAAGGCTTGATACCTTTATGTCCTTGGCCTTCCGGTAGAAAACGTTGAAGCCATTCCAAGATAAAATTTTGGATTTTTACCCCGCAATTTCGCAAACTATTTGCAGATTTACGGGGTAAAATTATGGCAAACTATCTCCCACGTAAAGCAGAAAAGGAAATCCTGGACTTGGCTTCCTTTTTCCCTGCGGTCGAAATCGTTGGGCCTCGGCAAGTAGGCAAAACCTCGCTGGCTAAACATATTGCAAGGCAATTGCTCCGCCCCAGCATTTACATTGACTTGGAAATCCCCGAAGAGCGGGCTTTGTTAAGTGAGCCGACGCTATTTCTGGAACAACATCGTGGTTGGATCTAGACTACCCGCTCACGGCTAACACTAAGGTCATTGGGTTTTCCAATCTGGGCAAGTATTTGCAGCCTGAAATAAGGAACGATAAAAGCTTAAGTTCCTAGTTGAGCAATTCATTTTGACCATCCACAAAAAAGCCCCCAAGGGAAAATCCCCAGGAGGCTTTTGTATTCCATCCAACGCTGGTCAAAAAACCCAACGTCTAAAAGTCCAAAACCTTTTATCCCGCTTCCTCAGCTACACCTTCGGTCTGCTCCTTGAAAGGACAACCCGAACCGGTGACCTGAATGTTGTTGTACTGGGCCATATAAGGGTTCATGCTTCAGATTATTTTTCCCATTGGACGTCATGCCCACAAAAGCAAATGTATTAACATCCCCTAGGCGCTTTTGCTAATTTCATTTTGTTTATTACCTTTACTTACCTTTTAGCCCTTTCGGCTGAAAAAGCACATAATCCGTTGGTCAACCTTACACCATATCCAAGCTTGAGCTCAGACTTCATGCTTTAATCTTTTTCAATCTTGACCCTTTCCCGTGTGTAATTCTCTGTCGACACTTCACGGGGAAGTCATTTTTTTCTTTTTTAAACACACAACGTATGAAAAACAGTTTAAATTTCAGCGGTTCAGCGGTTCAGCGGTTCAGCGATTGCTTGCCCTGTTGATTGGGCTAGCCTTGCCCGTGCTATCTTCCGCGCAGGAAACCCTTGAATGCTCCACTCCTGACCCCAGCCCAGCACGGTATGCGCAAATGCGGGAGGAAGTCCATGCCATCCTGGCAAATGCCAAGCTCAAAAGTAACAACCAAGAAAACATCACAGAAATACCGCTGTATTTCACGGTGATACGCGATGCCAATGGGCATATACTAGGCCCACCTCCGCCAAATTTCAATCTTACTGCCGCAGATATTGACACAAGATTAAGCAGCTTGAACGCTTCGATGGCTGGCACGGGCTTTCACTTTCACCGACTTGGCAATGTCAATTATATTGACAATAATTTGCTCAATCAGTTGAATTTAGGGGGCCTTACCGCAGAAAACTACTCCTACGTCTCCACAGCCTTTAATGTCTACGTCCATCCAAGAAACTCCGCTTTTGGTGCTCAACCGGGGCAGAATGCCCAAATTCCAGGCATTCCAACAAAAGACAATACACTTTTTGTCAATTGGTCAAATTTTTGGGTCAGCAACTACGACCATGAGACTGGCCACAATTTTGGGTTGCTGCATACCTTCGGTGCTCCACAACTGTACAAGTATCCACAAGTGTTGACCAACCCTAACCAAATTGATCATCCTATAGAAGGCACATTTCCTAGAGAGCTTGCCATTAGGCAGAATACGTCTGGAAAAAATTTCTCTACTCCCAACTGGGACATCGCTGGAGACTTTCTCTTCGACACCCAAGCAGATGCGCCGGGCGAACCATACCAACAAGCCCGGAATTTTCCTGCCTTTGATGCTACAAATATTACCAATTGTATTGCAGGGCCTGCAATGTGTTCTGGAGGGATACACTTCACGAATTGCACATACGATGGTCTGTACAAAGATTACAACGAAGATCCCATTGTAGGTGAGCCTTACAACTTTATGTCCTATGGAAACCTCTTTTGTACACCCAAACATTTTTCGAATGACCAAAAAACCTTAATGGCTGGCAAATTTCAATCCTTCTGGTCCAACAAAATTTTTGATTTGCCGATTAATGCCAATGATTTTGTGGAGTACAAAGGCACCAGTACTCCCGTAAAAAATGTGGTGATCCGTTTCAAGTATCCCAACGAGCCAAACTACACCAATTGCGTGAGTGG
>JBBQLD010000374.1:0-4904 GCA_038327555.1 Chitinophagales bacterium | reverse complement strand
CTCACGGTGATGCCATCCTGAAAATTAAGCAACGGATCGTTGGGCACGGTGATATGCTGTGCCCCGCCATTGAAATAATATGCGCGTTGTTGTCCGCCGTTTTTGTCCAGCGTCAGGATGGCGCCATTGGCTTGTCCGTGGAGTTGGTTGCCGCTTGCATCGTTGGCGTTCCCGGTGAATGGATAGTGGGCAATGAGGTCTCCGGGGGTAGTATTGAAATTCTTTACCAGGATTTTTATCGTTTTCTGCGCGAACAAACCCTCGTCATCGCTGACTTTTACCGTGAGCTCAAAAATGCCTTCTGTGGCCGGAGCGATCCAATCTATGGCATTGCCTGTTCCTTTGAAGAAGCCACCGGTTGCAGTCCAAGTGTAAGTCAGCGGGTCGTTGTTTCCATCACTGGCAAGACAAGTAAGTTGGAGTGTTTCGCCGGGCGAGCTATACGCTACACTTTTCCGCCGCGCTTGGTGTTTTCACCAAGTGCTCAGTGGAATGAGTGACCAAGCCTAATTTGACTGACTAGATTGGGGTTGGTGAAAACACCAAAATCTTCACCTTGCCCCGTAAGTTTTTGTAAAATACGCTGCGTATTCGGGAATTTTTGTCCCAAGGTAGTAAGGCAGGTTCATCAACAGAAAGGGTGTTCCCTTGGCCGTTTGCACCTGATCGACCGAAAAACGGTTTGCCAGTAGTCGCATGGCAAACGGGTGGCCGCAAGCCTCCATAAACTGGTGCAGCGAGCGCAGCGTACCGGATTCCCCGGATTTTACCTCTACCGGAATGAGGTATTGTTGGTGGCCGAGCAACAAATCAACTTCCGCCTGGGTGTTGGCGTTTTCGCGCACCCAAAAATGTGGTTTATAGGAGGGCATATCGAATTGGGCCATGAGCTCCTGCGTAATTAAATGTTGCACAATTCTCCCCTTATGCAAGTTATTCATGTCTTCCAGACCGATCATATCCGCTTGAATCTGCATGGCATGGTTTAATAACCCTGTATCTAAAAACTGGAGCCTGGGCCTTTTCTTAAAATCTGTCTCCAGGGGCGGGCCGATACTATTGCTTGGGTATATCAATTGAAGGATGCGCGCCTGATCCAGCGCGCGCAGTGCTTCGCCCACTTCCCGCGATCTGTAGTTGGAATGCCCAAAGCCTTCGAATACTACCCGGTCTTTCGCTTGTGGCGCGGTGTAGATTACGTGCTGAATTACCTTGCGTTCAGTGGTGTTGCGGGCGTATTTGATCACATCGTCCTTATACCCTTGCCAAAGAGATTCGTAGGTTTGTTGCAGGTTGGCCATGCTTTGTTCAGTCACATATTTCTTGACGATTTCGGGCATCCCGCCAATGGCAGCATAGGTATGAAACAATTCTAATAACGTGTCGTGGGCATGGGGCGCAATAGGTATTTGATTGATGGCTTCCACGGCAGCAGTATGGCCGATCGCCATAAGAAACTCTTCAAAGTCAAACGGGTGCAGTACCATTTGTTCCACCCGTCCTACGGGGAAGGAAGGCACTTCACGAAGGGCAAACTCCAGTAATGAACCAGCCGCCACTACAAAAATATCCGGGCGCTCTTCATAGAAATAACGCAATATTTGAATAGCGCGTGGAGATTCCTGGATTTCATCAAGGAACAATAAAACCGGCCCTGCATCTTTTGGCGTGTTGGTGCTGAGAAATATTGCTTCTGTAATCTGCCGGATATCCTGCAAGTTTTCGAAAAACCGCTGGTGGGCTTTTTTTTCCATATTCAATGATATGAAATGGCGAAATGCCTTCCCAAATTGGTTGACCAGCGTTGACTTCCCTACTTGCCGGGCACCCCGAATGATTAGCGGTTTACGCGCAGGGTTGTTTTTCCATTCCAGTAGACGGCGGTAGGCTTTTCTTTCGAAGTTCATAGCCATTTTGTAATAATTAAGGGGTGAAATTAGACAAATATTGTAAGAAATAAAGGGCAATATTGTCTTTTTCCAGTTTCATCCTACGGTGGCGTTCATTTTTCTCCGCTGGCCCAGATATCCCCCAACCTGCCCGCAACAATCCGAATCGCCAAACGCAACTGGTATCCTGTGCTATCTCTTTACAAACTTCCCTACCACCCTTACACCTTCCAATTGCAAAACCACGAAATACAATCCGGATTTAAATTTGCTCAAATCTAGTTCAATCATCTCCCCGCTCAGCCCCTGCTGCTCCAAAACCACACGGCCCGCCAAATCTAAAATTTGCACGGTGCTATTGACCGGGTGACTCAAAGTCACTTGGTCAATATTCAACACCCCAACGCTCAGTATATCCGACACCGGATTAGGCGACAATTCCAGCGTTTGCCTTTCAGAAAAAATTGGATCCTTAATCCCACTCACCGCCTCCTCAAAAAGATGCTTCACCTCATCCGGCGGCAACGCGTAATCATAAATTTTAACTGCATCCATCACGCCTTTGAAATTGTACTCCGGTTGCGCGGGCAACATCTGTCCCATCAAAAACGGAAAGGTTGTGGTGCGGATCTTTCCGGTCAAGATCTTATACGTTCGGAGATTCCCATTCAGATAAATGGCCAGCAAAGCCCCGTCGTAGGTCGCCGCAACGTGGTAAAATTGATCGGTTTGTACAGGTAAGTCAATATCCAGATCTGCAATACTGTTGAGGGTATTAATCGTCCAACGAAGGTATTTTTCCGGAGTTATGGAGAGTTTCCAGCGGTTTTGCCAAGAGCCTTGGGAAAGCAAAAACGATTCTTTTTCGGGCAACGCGTTTGCCTTGAACCAGCAACTCACGGTGATGCCATCCTGAAAATTAAGCAACGGATCGTTGGGCACGGTGATATGCTGTGCCCCGCCATTGAAATAATATGCGCGTTGTTGTCCGCCGTTTTTGTCCAGCGTCAGGATGGCGCCATTGGCTTGTCCGTGAAGTTGGTTGCCGCTTGCATCGTTGGCGTTCCCGGTGAATGGATAGTGGGCAATGAGGTCTCCGGGGGTAGTATTGAAATTCTTTACCAGGATTTTTATCGTTTTCTGCGCGAACAAACCCTCGTCATCGCTGACTTTCACCGTCAGATCATAAATGCCTTCTGTGGCCGGAGCGGTCCAATCTATCGCATTACCTGTTCCATTAAAGGAGCCACCAGTTGCAGTCCAGGTGTAGGTCAGCGGGTCGTTGTTTCCATCACTGGCAAGACAAGTAAGTTGGAGTGTTTCGCCGGGCGAGGTAAACGCCACACTTTTTTGAATTTCAAGGATCTGTGGCGCATCGTTGATTTCTGAAACGATGCTCATCTGCAAAATAGCGGTGTCACGGTTGCCCTCCGGGTCGCTGGCGATTAGGCGAATTTGTATCGGCCCCAGATTACCAGGGGCATGGAATTGCAGGGTCGCACCTGAGCCGGAAAATGTGCCGCCGGTAGCACTCCATTCGAAATTGATCTGGCCAGAATCGATGTCCTGAACCGTCGCATATACGGTTGTCGAATCGCTAATTTCCAAGGGGTTTTTCGCAGTTACAAGTGCTTTTATCCGTGGAGTATTTGTGTATGCTTGGGCATGTTGGTCAAAATCAACCACCACGCCGTTTACAAGCATTTTGTTCTTTTCAAAGGAAATCGCGCCGCCTGCGGGACAAATCGTCACCACAATGGCCTGATTGGCTGGAATATTCAAATTGATGGTGCCGGAAACGTTTTGTAAAACAAAGCTTTCCGTCAGGGATTCATAAATATCGGCGGGGCCATTTCCTGCTGCAAACTGAATGGTTTGAGCCGTTGAGTGGGAATTGTAAATCAGGTAGGTCGGGTAGGCCTCGCTACCGTAAAAATCGGTTTTCAGCAGATCGAGTTTGAGCACCTTCTCCACATTGGTTTTTTCCACCATTGCCCCGAGGTAGCCGATGGAACCAGTGCCGTAAAGTGCAAGGTTCGTTGCCGCCCAGCCGCCCTGTACCGCGTCTCCGGTGGAAAACGGGGAGAGATTCTGAAATTTCTGGCGCAGGGCTTCGTAGCCCATCACTTGCTGTGGGTCATTGGCGTTCGACCAGGCCGAGGCATCCTGTAAATTGGGGGGCAAAAATCCGGGGTAATAAAGCCGCGTAGCATTCGACAAATTGAGCACCCATTTGCCGACAGCCCGGGCAAAACGTTTGTCGTAACGTACCATGGGTACCAGCGCCGCAGCTTGTTGCACGCCGTTCAATTGAAAGGCGTAGTCATTGCCAGCATCGTTTGCTTCACCCACCAGACCAGACACATCAAAACCGCCCCAGGTGCCGACGATGGTGCCCCAGCCCCGCAAAGGGCCTCGATCAAACGACCAGTTGACCATCTTTTGAATGTCGTAATGGGTGCCAATTTCGGCGTTCATTTTTGCGGCAGTATAAGTTCCGTAAGGCAATTGTAGTTCGTAGGAAGGGTTTGAAGTCCACTCGTTTAAGAATTCGATAGACCACTCAGCGCCTTTCAGGTATTCGGGATTTCCGGTTTCTTTCCAGGCATTGTACAGCACCCAGGCATAAGCGCCAGCAGCTTCGGGCTCCTTTACCCCGTTGGCGTTGGGCTCCATGGTTTTAAACTTCCAGGCACGGTAATTCATGTAAGCAGGTTCCCACGGTGCATCGCTGCCGCCCATGGCACGTACGGCTTCAAGGAATTGATTTGCAATGGTGGTAAACTGGACATTCGCCTCTGCACCCAAATTAGGGTATAAGTCATACAGCTGGTAGAAATACACATTCGGCATCAGGTCGTACCACCAATCGCTGCCGCTGCTTGCGCCAGCATTGTTCAGGTAAAGATTTTCGCCATTGGCCTTGTTGAAAAAATCCTGGCTCATGAGCAGCCAGTTTCTGCCAAATTGGTTGGTTTTATCCGCCCCTAGTAGAGAGGCAGCCACCAGCGAAGG
>JBBQLD010000373.1:0-4906 GCA_038327555.1 Chitinophagales bacterium | reverse complement strand
TTGGTGGGGTAATAATAGGATACTTCGCCATCAGGTTTGTTGAACCCGTCGAACACCGAAATAGGCCAAATCCAGGAAGATGCCCAGGTATCGAGTACATCTTCATCTTGGCGTAAATCATTCAACGTCAATTGCTTATTTCCGGTTGCTTCTTGTGCTTTCAACAGGGCTTCCTCGGCGTTTTCGGCCACAAACACATGGGTTTCCTTACTCAGTCCCTCACTTTTCAGGTACCAGGCCGGAATTTGTTGTCCCCACCAGAGCTGCCGGGAAATACACCAGTCGCGGAGGTTTTCCATCCAGTTTCGATAAAGATTCTGGAAGTGGGGCGGGTAAAACTTCACCTCCTCCTCTATCACCGCTTTAAGTGCTGGCACGCCAAGATCGGCCATTTTTACAAACCATTGGAGCGAAAGCTTGGGCTCCACGACGGAGTTGGTACGCTCCGAGCGACCGATATTGGTCTTGTACTCTTCAATTTTAACCAGACTGCCGCTGCCTTCCAAAAAGCCCTTCATTTGCTTGCGGGCCTCAAAACGGTCGAGACCCACGATGGGAGCAAAAGCGCATTTATCATTAATTTTACCGTCGTCGGCGATGGTATCAATCACTTCGAGCTTATGACGCTGACCTACTTCATAGTCATTGGGGTCGTGCGCCGGGGTGATTTTCAGGGCACCTGTACCGAATTCAATGTCCACATAATCGTCTGCAATCACTGGAATAGCCCGGTCGATGAGCGGAATCAACACCTGCTTACCAACCAGATTTTTGTAGCGCGGGTCTTTGGGATTCACTGCAATAGCAACGTCAGCAAAAATGGTTTCCGGGCGCTGTGTAGCAATAGTAACCCCTTCCCCTCCATCGGCACTTTTGTATTGAATGTGATAGAGTTGTGCGTTTTCTTCGTGATAAATAACCTCCTCGTTCGAGAGCACCGTTTTGGCTTCAGGATCCCAGTTCACCATACGGAGGCCCCGATACAGCTTGCCTTTTTTATGCAAGTCGATAAAGACCCGGATCACATCGGCGTAATACCCTTTGTCCATGGTAAAAGCCGTGCGCTCCCAGTCGCAGCTGGCGCCCAGTTTGCGCAATTGATGCAGGATGATGCCACCATATTTATCTTTCCATTGGTAGGCGTAATCCATGAACTGCTCTCGGGTAAGGTCCATTTTGCGGAGTTTTTTCTCCTCCCGCAACCAGTGTACCACTTTGGCTTCTGTGGCGATACTGGCGTGATCTGTACCAGGCACCCAACAGGCATTTTTGCCATCAAGCCGTGCTTTCCGAATTAAAATATCCTGAATGGTATTATTGAGCATGTGCCCCATGTGAAGCATTCCCGTCACATTGGGCGGTGGGATGACAATGCTAAATGGCTCGCGCTCATCGGGTACAGAACGGAAATAACCTCGGCCTTCCCAGTGGGCATACCAACGTTCTTCAATTTCAGAGGGGGTGTAGCGAGCGGATAATTCCATGAAATGTTTATTTGTGGAGGTGTGGATTTGGTGATTTGGATGGCTCCGGGCATATATTCAAGCAAAACCTGGTATTATAGGCTCGAGTTCCAAGGATTATTTGGAAAATTGGGTCAGAAAACACTGGATACGTTCAGAAATTTGGCGGAGCGAGTGGCAAAGGTAAGTAAAGGGCTTGTATTCTTGATGTTGGAGTGACACTCCCAGTTACCCCCCCGGCTTTTCAACCAAAGAAGTAATCAGCCGCAAAAACTGGGTAGAAACATTTTGAAACCCAACATTGTCCGGATGTATTTCATCGTCCCACTGGTTGTCCCGCACCGTTTTACGCAAATCGAGGTGAAATACTTGTCCAGGATATTCATCAGAGAGGGTTTTCATTCGATAGTTGAACTGATCCAACATATAGCGCACCAAAGCTGTTCGATCCCCTGCCCTTTCGATGCCCTTGTCATCCAGATATTGCCCGATCCAGTTCCTTTTTTTGGATTTAAACTCCACCGGACGCGGGTAATCATAACTATGGGTCACGATTTTAAGCTTGGGATACTCGGCCTTTAAAAAGTCAAAAATAGTTCGGTACATGTTTATGATATCCTCCAGCTCGGCCTTAAAGCTTTCAATGAAATAGCGTTCAGGAAGCTGTCCTTCAGGGGCTTCGTCAAATTTATCCCTTAAAAACTTCGGAAGGTCTTCCCCCAAAATATCGTTGCCACCGCCGCTGAGGAGCAGGAAGGTCGGTTGAATCTTTTGTACAGCACCCGCGATCTCATTCTTGGCAAAATAGTTCCGAATGGTATCGCCAGCCGCAGCAAGGCAGTACGTAGGGTAAAACCGACCCACGTTATCAATAATATCGTCGAGCAAGGGATGTTGAAACCAGGAGTCTCCCTCGCATACAATTTTGGGTAATGTCGGATTCTTTTTGGCCATTTTAGCATAATGGCGGTTCCGACGATAATTGGCCCAATAATTTGCCGCTGCCATCAATTTATCCATAAAAAACCCGCCCTTTTCAAGCGTATCCAGCTCCTTGCGCAATTCCAGGCCAGTATTCGTACCTGATTTCTTCTGGAAATAAATCCCCGTGAGAAAATGGCCCAAATAAGGGTCGCCCAATTCTTTATCCAAGGCATTTTCCAGGTCGCGCAAATCTGGCATTTCAAATTCTGGATTCAGGGTCTTGATCTCAATGTTACGGGTATTCCAACCTGTTTCAGGCCAGGTACGCGCGGCATCTTCCGCTTGCGGGTTTTTTATGTTTTTGCCCCGTGTAGACAACAGTTCAGGCATTGGCAAGGACTCTTCGTCCAACATTTTAGCTTCAAAAGGCTCCGTAGAAAAGATAAATTTGAACGTGCTGCTGCCGTAAGGTTTATGCAATAAACGGGTGGTTTTATCCAACTCCAGGACAATGGTTTTGCTCCCGAAGATTTCGACATTTTCGCTTTTGCCCGCGGGAATGGGCCGGGTACTATCCGGGTTGCCAATTGCAGTAGCGTATACCCCGAAATCTGAAAACCAAAGCACCGCGACATACAAGTTTTTGGTGCTGCGATTGGTTATTTTAAAATGAAGTGCGGTCTCGTATTCCTGATAACCGTTTTGGTCGATTTGCCCTGTCGAACGCAATGGGCTGGTCAACACCTGATCCAGAATCGGGAAAATGTTTCCCTGTTTGTCTGTGACCTCCACGTCAAGAAAATCCTGAGAAATTGCATCAATCCCCTGATTGCTCAGGTCTTTGAAAATATGCCACACGGACATCTGTTTGAGGTAAGACAGCAATTGTTCCAAAGCACCTGCCTCTTCGATGTGAATCGGCAAAACCACGGGGCGGAACCAATCGTTTTTCAGCGTCAAATAATACATACCCGCCCAGGCAAGCAGGGTGTAATCTGAGCGTTCTTCTTCACTTTCTGGCAAGATATACGCCTGATTTTCAGCAGCAAACAGAAAAGAAGCTGCGGTTTCTGCTTCTTTTTCGGAAAGCTCTTTGTTTTGAAAATAAATCCGAAGCGGTTTGCCTGCCAGTCTATCCAGTTCGGCGGACATGCGTTCAATGGGCTTTCTCAGGGCTGCAAGCTCGTTGGCGTCGAACATTACATCGGCGGAGTTCAGATCCGCCGATCCAATCCGGCCTTGAAGGATTTGGCCCTCAGGCGTTTTGGCTTGCACCCGCGTGGTATTGGGCATTACCCGGGCGAGGATGCCCCGATCCAGGCGATATTGATTGGTGTAGGGATTGTAGGTCACCGTCCCCAGCGCGGAATTAGGATCAGGCAATTGTTTTTGCAAAAACCCTTCCTCGTACAAATCATCTCGGGAGGCAAAGATTTTGGTTCGTTGGCTGTATTTGAACCGGATGCGGTTACGGATTTGATTGGTGAGGTCGCGATAGCTGAGATTTCCGCCACTCTGGCGCAGCACCTGGAGCAAATGGAAGGCAAAAACGCCATGTCGTTCGCCCCCAATCGTGGTTTCTACGGCAGATTGATCGCTTTCGGAGGCCGCCAAGGACACGTAATGACCTTCAGGCAAAAAATCGCGGGTCTTTTTGCCCAATACCGTGACATAAGGGAGCTGATCCGCAAATAAGAAATCCTCCCAGGGCCGCTGCGGGAAAATGCCTTCCGCTTGTTTTAAAATAAGCGGCTCGCCCATGGCGGCGCGGGTGTTATCGCCTGAATGGCAGCAGTCGAACAAAGCGGCGATGTGTACGCCTGGCTTGCTTATCGAGTGCAAGAGGTAGCGCAGTTCCTTGTCGGCCAGGATGAAATTCTGGGCATTGCCGGCCTCGTAGTAACAGGCTAATCCTTCGAGATGACCATCGGTTTCTTCGGTCCAGACTTTTGGATCGGCGGTTTCCTGGGTCCCGTGACCGGAGTAGAAAATGAGGATGGAATCTCCGGCCTGGGCTTTGGAAAGCTGCTCCTGGAATGCTTTGGCGATATTGGATTTGGTGGCATCCTGGTCATACAAGGTGACCGCTTTCAGGTTAAACCCCGGATCTTCGGCCAGCCACTCGTGCAAGGCTTTGGCGTCGCGGACGCAGCCTTGCAGGGGATGGAAGCAGTATCTGCCGCCGATGGTTAGGTTGGGGTTGTAGGTGTCGATGCCGATAAGGAGGGCGTGTAGGGTTGGGTTGGGCATGGTGGGGGTAATGTTGATAAATTTAAAAATGTAGTTAATTCTAATTTGCTAAATTAGCCTGTGCTTAAAAATTTAGAAAGGGTACACATTTTTCAGGTGAAATCAGCATGGAAATTCGTTGAACTCTTCGCAAAAGAAAATTAAGGTAGCCCTGGAATTGCGTTTGAAGGTATCTAAAAGCGAAATCTCGAAGCTAAATAAATGAAAACGTGGGTTGTCTTCCTGACGGGATCTGTCCGCATCAAGTGCGCTTTGGAAGCGTGCATGCC
>JBBQLD010000372.1:0-4913 GCA_038327555.1 Chitinophagales bacterium | reverse complement strand
CTATTGATGCTAAAAAACAGGATATGCTCGCCCGTGCCGCAGGCACCTACATGGAATCTATTGACTACGAATGGGAAATCCGTTTTGATGTGGTGGCAGTGTTACTCAAAAATGGCAAAGTTTTGGAGATCAGACATTTGGAAGATTCGTTTTTCCCGATGTAGCAATCTCACGCCATAAAAACCACTATGCCTTTGGGTCATTTTCCTTCACTTCCGGTTTTAATAAATGCCGAAACTGACTAGGCAATAATTTCATTCGATCCCCCAGCCACCGTTCTAGCGTCAAAGCCACTACTGCATACCCTTCGGCAATACCAGGCACAGGCACTACTACCACCACAAAAAACGGTAAAAATCGAGGAATGTCTTTCAATTGATCCACAGCCGCCTTTATTTCCTCTGGCGTTGGATTTCGGTGGGACGCAGTAAGTCGAAGCTTGCCAGTGCCCATTCTGGCAAATACTTTTACCATTCGAGTGGTTTCGACCCCTTCCATAACCATCGCCCAGACCATCTTTCGTGGCAATTTTGTAATTTCCCTTAGCTTCATAATTGAAATTTGCAGCGTAAAACTACGACTAGAAATGGGCCGCACTGCGACAATTTTTTCTACAGCTTTTCCTTTGGTCTTAATAAATGTCTAAATCGGGTGGGTATAAGTTTAATTTTATGCCCCATCCAGCGTTCTGCCGCAATGGCCGCAATGGCATAGCCGCCTACAAAACCTGGTACTGGAATCAAAAACACTACTAAGAAAACTAAGGATCGTGGGATATCTTTCAATTGTTCTCTCGCCACATGTAATTCTTCTTGAGTAGGATGGCGATGCACTGGCGTGAGCCTAAGTTTCCCAGTAACATGCCGGGCATACACGTGTAGCATTCGTGTAGTACCCACGCCTTCCATTGCAATTGCCCAGAGGAACTGGCGGGGCAATTGGGTTATTTTGTAGAATTTCATGTCTTTTTTATTCCTTGCAAAATTACCGTGAGTTCTGACTATAATTGGCGACACAACAGGATAAGCTCAGATCTTAACTATAAGTTCATCAAGCGAAAAAAAAAGACCGGATTGCGAGGTCTATTTGTCGCAATCCGGTCTACAAAATTGATTTATCAAGATGTTTTAAACGGCCTTTAATTGTTTTGAAACCACTTCCTTCCCATCCACCATCGTTTTACGGCCAAAAATCAAGCCAGTTGCGCTTGCATCAATCAGCACAGCATCTCCTTTTTGAAAATCTCCGGCCAGCAGATGCTTCGCGAGTTCGTTGATCAACTCGCGTTGCAAGGTTCTTTTTAGTGGTCGAGCGCCAAATTGTGGGTCGAAACCATGGTCTACCAACATTTTTGCAGCATCTTTTGTGATTTCAAGGTTCAAGTCCTGTTTGGTTAGCATTTCGCGGATATCCTTCATCAGGATGTCAAGAATCAATGACATCTGGTCTTTTTGCAAAGGATGAAACACCACAACTTCATCTACACGGTTAAGAAATTCTGGACGCAGGCTCATTTTGAGGGTATCCATCACTTCAAATTTTGCCTTTTCAAAAACTTCATCCTTGCGCTTGTCAGTCAAGGCTTCATACCCTTCGAAAACCTCCATAATTCGATCGCTCGCAAGGTTAGAAGTCATGATGATGATCGTGTTTTTGAAATTCGCGGTACGGCCTTTATTGTCTGTCAAGCGCCCATCATCAAGCACTTGAAGCAGAACATTGAAGGTGTCCGGGTGGGCTTTTTCAATTTCATCTAACAATACGATAGAGTAGGGGCGGCGGCGAACAGCTTCGGTGAGCTGACCACCTTCATCGTAACCGACATAACCGGGCGGGGCACCAACGAGCCGAGAAACACTATGTTTTTCCTGGTATTCGCTCATGTCAATGCGTGTAATCGCTTTTTCATCATCAAAAAGCACATCGGCAAGGGCTTTGGCCAACTCTGTTTTTCCCACCCCTGTGGGTCCGCAAAAGATAAACGATCCAATTGGTTTGTCCGGGTCGCTTAGGCCGGCCCGGCTACGACGAATGGCATCTGCTACCACCGTCACAGCCTCGTCCTGCCCAACCACGCGTTGATGCATTTCAGCTTCAAGGTGTAAGAGTCGCTCGCGTTCACCACGCACCATTTTGGCTAAAGGAATGCCCGTCCAGCGCGCCACAACCTCTGCAATATCGTTCGCAGTGACAATTTGAGTCGTCATCCGATTTTCTGGCGCAAGTGTTCCAAGCTTTTCTTCAGCAGCTTTGAACATGGCCTCTCGAGCCGGAATATCTTGATATTTGATTTTGGAAGCTACCTCAAGATTACCTTCACGCTCAGCGCGTTGGTATTGAATCTGAAGTTCTTCCAATTTCTGTTTACTGGTCTGTATGGCTTCAACAATTTCTTTTTCAGAAGTCCATTTTGCACGAAGATTATCAAGTTTTTCACGCAAATCCTGGATTTGCATGTTCATGGAAGCAAGCTTCTTCGTGTCGTTTTCCCGCTTAATTGCTTCTCTTTCAATCTCCAACTGGCGCATTTGCCGATCCAACTTGTCCACCTCTTCGGGAACAGAATCAAGCTCAAGACGTAGTTTAGCGCCCGCCTCATCAATTAGATCAATGGCCTTGTCGGGCAATTTTCGCTCAGAGATATATCGGTGCGAAAGCTCAGCAGAAGCGATAAGTGCCTCGTCAAGAATTTGCACTTTGTGGTAGTTTTCGTACTTTTCACGAATTCCGCGCAGGATACTAATCGTGTCTTCTACGCTAGGTTCATCTACATACACGGATTGAAAACGACGCTCCAAAGCCTTGTCACTTTCGAAATATTTTTGGTATTCATCCAGTGTAGTCGCACCGATGGTGCGAAGTTCGCCACGGGCAAGTGCAGGCTTCAGGATATTAGCCGCATCCATGGCCCCTTGGCCGCCACCCGCACCAACAAGTGTGTGTATTTCGTCAATAAACAGAATTACCTGTTCATTGGAGTCCACCACCTCTTTGATCACAGCTTTCAGGCGCTCTTCAAATTCGCCTTTATATTTCGCGCCTGCTATCAGCGAGGACATATCGAGACTGAAAATCTTTTTGCCGGCTAAGGTTTCAGGCACGTCCTGTTTTACAATCCTCCAGGCAATACCTTCCACAATTGCAGTTTTACCTACACCCGGATCACCAATGATGACTGGGTTGTTTTTCTTTCTGCGGCTGAGTATGTGCAACACGCGCCGGATCTCTTCATCCCGTCCGATTACAGGGTCAAGCTTGCCGTTTTCTGCCTGTTCGGTTAAGTTGACCGCATATTTTTGGAGCGCATTGTAAACATTGTCTGTAGTCTGTTCAGTTACCTTGCGCCCTTTGCGGAGTTCTTTGACTGCTGCACTGAGTGCGTCAAAGGTTGCGCCGTTTTCACGGAGTAATCGAGCCGCTTTATCGCTGCCTTTTACCACACCTAACAGAAGCAGTTCGAGCGAAATATATTCGTCCCCAAAGTCCTTCAACAGTGTTTTTGCCGCTGCAATTGCTTTGTTTGCTTCGTTGGTCAGGTATTGTTTGTCAGCACCTTGTACCTTCGGAGTTTCCCAGGTTAGCTTGTCTAATTGTTCCGTGAAGGCAGGGATATTGACCCCGGTTTTTTTCAATAAAAAATCAGTGACGGAGTCGTCTACATTGAGCATTCCTTTTATAAGGTGGCCAGTATCAACACTTTGCTGCTCATAGCCGGCAGCAATTTGCTGCGCTTGAAGAATGGCCTCTTGGGCTTTGATCGTAAAATTATCGTAGGTCATTTTTTACAGGGAATCTTTTTTTTCGGATTACAAGGGATATGCAATTTTCCGGCCAAGGGGAATTGAATGAAGAAATGGCAGCCTATCTTGATTTGAAACGACTTTTTGACTGAAGAACAGGAAAGTACCTGACGGAATGTCAAAGCTCCAAACCTAAATCTACCTTTGCGCGATGTTAACTGTGATTTCTCCTGGGCAAACATTCCCCGATACTTTTCCCAAAGGTGCTGTGTTTTTGATAGACAAGCCTTTGGCCTGGACTTCTTTTGGGGTGGTGAACAAAGTTCGCTACCTGCTGGCACGTAAAACGGGCAATAAAAAAATAAAAGTCGGCCATGCAGGAACGCTGGATCCACTTGCTACCGGCCTGCTCATCCTTTGTGTCGGCGACTATACCAAACGGATTGAGTCGTTTCAGGCTATGCCGAAAATATATGCCGGTACGATTACTTTTGGTTCAACAACACCATCATTTGATCTTGAAAAAGCTCCGGATACCCCCTTTCCAACTTCCCATTTGACAAAATCCGTTTTGGAAATTGCCAGAGAACAATTCCTGGGGGATATTTTACAAGTGCCCCCCATTTTCTCTGCGGTAAAAGTAGATGGCCGACGATTGTACAAAAATGCTCGAACTGGCCAGGAGGTAGAAATGCCTCATCGGCCTGTTCATGTGGTCTCGTTTGATTTGTTGGGAGATTTGCGCCCGGTTCCGCCTGGCCGGGATAGTGCGGTCATTGCCAGCAAAAAAGGTTCGGATATCATGCTTCATCCAGATTATTCGGAAGGCTTGCAACTTGATTTTAAAGTAGTATGCAGCAAAGGAACGTACATTCGCTCCTTAGCAAACGACCTCGGTCAAGCCGCCGGAAGTGGTGCTTATTTAAGCAGTTTAAAAAGAACAGCTATTGGCGACTTTAACGTAGAAAATGCTTGGAGCATTGATGCGTTGGAGGCTTGGGTTGGGCTATCCTAATACCATGTCCACCAATTGCCCCTGCCACTAGTGGCAGGGGCACGAAGTCTTTGATAGTTTGGTCAGATTATTTTGAGATGAGACTAGGCGCGACGAAGGATTGTAGCGGGCTCTCCATGACTGAGGCGCAACAAAGTATCAGTTCAAAAGAGTCGAAC
>JBBQLD010000371.1:0-4914 GCA_038327555.1 Chitinophagales bacterium | reverse complement strand
CAAGTAGTCGGCGTGAATCGTCAGAGCCTCGAAAGTTTTGGTAAACAGCTCACCAATGTCGTTTACATGGGCATGGGCGAACCCTTGCTGACGTATTCCGGCACCATGGAGAGCATTAATCGCATCACGGCTCCTGCGCCTGAAGGCTTGGGTATGGGCGCTCGTCGTATCACGGTCAGTACCGCAGGCATCGCCAAAATGATCCGCAAAATGGCCGATGATGGGTATAAGTGCAACCTGGCGCTCAGCTTGCACGCTGCTGACGACACCAAACGAAACGAGATCATGCCAATCAATGAGAGCAACAACCTTGCTGCCCTCATGGAAAGCCTTGAATATTATTATTGGAAAACAAAAGGCCGTATTTCTTACGAATACATTGCATTTGACGGCTTCAATGATTCACTGGAGGATGCTGTAAAACTAGTACAACTCTGCCGCCGAAAATTCCCGGTGCGCGTGAATATCATTGAATACAACCCGATTGAAGGGCTTGCTTTTGTGAAATCGGATGAAAATCGACTCAACACGTTTGGGGCTTACCTAGCTAAAGAGGGTGTAACCGTAACTGTGCGCCGTAGTCGGGGGAAAGATATTGATGCCGCATGTGGGCAGCTGGCGAATAAGTGAGGAAGAAACCTTATCGCTGTGGCGTTTCTTACATTTGTTCAAGTGGTGTTACAAGTGATGTTATTATCATTATTAATATTATTGCTTAGAACAGATCGACCATAAATAGAATGCTGCCTCGAATTGATTTTCGTAGGCAGCATTTTATTTATCGGTGTACTTGGCTTAATGCCAATGTCGTTGACTTAAGGATTTAGAGTGACAATATGTACCATTCGAGATGAAATATCGGGACAGGCATTGAAACCCCCGATCTTTAGTCGGGGGCATTGAAGCATACAGAAATAGTATCTAACTTCTTTACAAAACATCACATAACTTACTGTTGATGTTGATGTTTTGTATAGAAGTTAGATGTTGTGGGTTGCTGAGGCAAGACCCGCCGTTGAAACGGCGGGTTTCAAGATTTTAGATGCGGAACTCAAAATCCTTAAGTCAACGACATTGGGCTTAAGGCATCAATTTTTTCAAGTAGCCATTTTTTAGGAGTTATTGAGGATGCCGTTTCAATTCTTGCTCGCAATTTGGAGATCTTACGCGTTTCAGCAGCATTCAGGATGGTGAGATTTTTTACAAAATTCAAAAAGTTGATGTACTCCCGCTTTTGGCTTCTGGAGATCAGCTTGTTACGTCTTAAAAAGATTTTGAAGCTATCAATTAGAGAATCTAGTGCAAGGAGCTCGCCCAATTCGTAATACGTGCGCACCAACATTTGTTTAGCACTCAAAGCGTAAACAATATCGCTGTATTCCACATCACGAATTATTTCAATGACGCGCTGATACTTTTTTTGATAAAAGTGAAGCGTAGCAAGATTAAATGTACCCGCATTTTCTCGAATTCCAACAGGCAGGAAAGGAATGTACTCTTGAATAAACTTTTCAGTCCACTCGTATTCTCCAACCCCTAGCCCTGCTGTGACGATGTTTTTAAATATGCCTTCAGAAAGGCTTTCTTCTTCCAATAAAAGCCCTTTTTGGATGATTTTTTTGAAAATCTCAAATACTTCCCGATAGTACTCTCGCTTGCCTTGATTGATTTTTAGCGCACAATAGTTTTGAGCAATGAAGTAGCATTTTCGTAGATCTGTCTTTGAAAGATATTCGGATTGAGATTCCAGGCTTTCAAGCAAGGTTTTGAAGTAAGATTCCTCTTCTGGTTTAAGGAGGCAATTCACGACTTGGCTATATACTGTAAGTAAGGGTACGGCCTTAAACCGTTCATTTTCCAGATGCACCCAGAAGCCATCCTGCAATTCCAGGCTCTTTTCAGAGACCCTAGATCCTTGATAAAGAAGCCAACCAATGTACAATTCTAATTTTTGTGTGAGGTAAAAACATTCCAAATAAAAATCGGCAGAAGCGAGCTTTTCAGCGTATCCCGAGACAGAAAGGTGTTTGGAGGTCTTGTTTAAAATGTTGTTATGCAGGTTGAACTGTGCTAGGTAAAACGCTGTGGATTGACCTTGCACCTCTTCTAGCAAGCGGGTGATGTTTCGTTCAATCCCGGAAAGGTGTTTTTTGAGCTCCGGTTTTTCTAAAAGCCGTTGCAAATCAAGCGCTTCTGCAAGTGGGTTTTCATTGCGAGCTTCTGCTGAAAGAAATCGCAGGGCCATTTGACTGAGCTCAGAGGAGAGTCGGCGTAGATGGGTATCATTGTAAGGTTTATTTGGGTACAATTTTTGCCATACCTGTGTTCGTTCAAGGATGGTAAAGGTTCCGTCCCGGAGCGCTTTATCTGCAATATCGAAAAGCAGTAATAAATCTGGCTGGTCATTTAAGTAAGGTGAAAGCAGGTATTTCCGAAAGCGATTACACTCGACTTTGGAGAGGGTTTGGAGCACGGAAAAGAGTTTTTCACTAAACATTTTTAAACCTGTGGTCAATGTGATTAAAGTGGGCCATAAAATCGGTTGTCGTAAGGAGGATGGTAGAAATTGCTAGAAGACCATTTTTTTATTGAAACAGAAAGTGCATGTAAAGCATTGAAAATTAATGTATTAACTTCTTTTTAATGAAAAAAAATGCCCGGCAAGTTCGGAAAAATGTCTTTGTTCGGTAACAAAAAAATCCTAACCTTTGTAAAGTGAAATTCTGCCCTACCAAAGCCGTACCAACTTAGGACCAAAATAATCCGCCTTGATGAACATTCTCAAACTTGTAAGCAGATGCAAAAGCATTTCTACTTTCTGTTGGTGCTGCTTTCGGCAGTCCTTTTTTCTGGCCAATTGGCCGCGCAATGTGACCGTGTAGGCAGGGTAATGAGCGTTACCCCTGGTTGTGGTGCCAAAATCATTGATTTAGACAACGGTCAATCCTTCAATGCGGTACTTGGAGCAGATGCGCTATCTGGGGGGCAAACCTTCACTTATAGTGCAGAATCTGCTCAATTGCCTATAGGATGTCAGGCGGGGGCATTTCCCATAGTAGCGCTTGCCTGCGTTTCTGATAAATTGCCTTGCACGGCACAATTTGCTCGAATTCCCAAGGCAGATCAATTGCTTACCTACAAATTTGTGGCTCATATTTATGATCCTGTGGTACAGAGCTGCCATTGGGATTTTGGAGACGGACAAACCGATACGGGTGGACAAACAGAACATACCTTTCCAACCGCAGGGAGCTATACCGTTTGCCTGACTTTATCGGATGCGTCAGGCTGTTCAGTTGAGAAATGTGCCACGGTATTAGCCAGCGATCAAGACTACAATTGGTGTGGTTTCGAGATTCAGGTGACTGCAGTTGGCACAACGTTGCAAGGACGCTTATTGCCCTCGACCAATAATACGGAATTGGTTTTGGAAAATATTCAATGGTATACGAATAAATCTAGCCAAATCATTTCAGAAGAACCGTCTTTTTCAGCGCCACTGCCAGCTTATGGAACGTATATCGTTTGTGCAAATTACCAGGTGCGGAATTTGTTTGATGGAAGCTTGTGCAGTGCTACGCGTTGCCAAAGTATTACGGTGGCAGAAAACGCCTGTCTTAATCCGGTTTTGGCAGATTTTACCAGCCTTTGTCCGGGGACTTCCCAATTGTACGCGCCTGTGTGTGGCTGCGACGGCATCACCTATGCCAATGAATGCGAAGTTATGTCCAAAGGACTTTCGCAATGGTGGGCGGGTGAATGTGGGACTGTTTTTGGCAATTGTCTTACCAAACTTGAGGCAAAAATTATTAGTGGTTCTCCAGGTGCGGGTTATCTGGCGCGGTTCTGCAATTTAAGCAATGGGAATTATACTTTTTCACAACTCGATTTTGGCGATGGAACGCCACTTTGGGAAGGCACGAGTTGGGATACAATTTTACACCAATATGATTTAGCGGGTATTTACCGCGCCAACTTGACGGTTTGGAGTGCCACCGGCTGCATTTCTTCGATCACTCAATTGATGGTCACCGACGCCATGAGTATGGTAATTGAAGAACTGCCTGTCGCTACAGATTACGTAATGCCTGGCGATGCCAATCGGGATCAACGTGCCAATGTCTACGACTTGCTCAACCTCGGTGTGGGCCATTACAGTACGGGTGCTCCCAGGCCAGATGCCAGCACCGCCTGGAGCCCTCAATTTGCACCGAATTGGGATAATGTTGTAGCGGAATCTGTGAATTATAAGCACTTGGATTGTGATGGAAATGGTGCTGTTAATGAATTTGATGCCGATGTAATTACCCAGCATTATGCAGCTATTGATACCAGCGAGCTCGCTTTTTTGTCAGGATTGCCTCAATTGCGACTAGAATTTGACGAGGATACGATCATTGTCGATCCGAATAATCCTGCTCCGGTACAAATAACAGCATCGCTTAAAGTAGGAAGCCCGAGCCAGCCTGCTTTGGGGCTGTACGGTTTGGCATTTGCCTTACGATACCCTGATTATGTGAACCACAACCCAGATGCAGATTACGATGATGACCTTTTTGGATCGACCAACCACTTGCTTTGGCTCTCCAAAGATGTACATGATCGGTATCAATTGGATCTAGGCTTAACTCGAAAAAACAGCCTTCCCGTCAATGGTTATGGTCGGGTTGCTAAAGTTACATTTAACACAGACATCATCATAATAATAGATATTATTGAACGAGGAGAAAGCGAACCTACCCCTTTCGTCGTACCCATCAGAGGTTTAAAAGCTATCGACAAATATGGCAACAAGTTTGAAATTTCGGTGCCAGCTACACAAGATACGGTGTGGATCAAAACACTCCCAAGCTCTGGCACCAAGGAGGAAATACTGCGCGCTAAAGTGCTGCTCAGTCCTAATCCAGCGGTTGA
>JBBQLD010000370.1:0-4933 GCA_038327555.1 Chitinophagales bacterium | reverse complement strand
AGTCGAATATCCAGCTGCCCGTGAGCATCTGGCCGCCATCTCCGCCATACCATTCGGCTACGGTGATACGATCCGTGAACGCTTTTTTAGATTCGTCAAACAAGAAAAGCGAATGATGTTGAAACCAGAATTGTCTGATTTCTACCCAATAGGCTGAAATATTGTCGTCTAAGTAGAATTGCTGTCGGCCCAATACGGTTGCCTGTGCGGAGTCGGCCAGGTATTCAATCGGTTCAAGCAGGGCAGCCGGGATGATGGTAAAAAAGAGCCGATTGGGGATGGAGACTTCGGTTTTGGCGTCTTCATTGGAGATTTCTATGTGGAGCGTGTCGGATAAAGGAAGATGTTGAAAATAAGCCAATAATTCCGGGGATTGACTGCGATGGGGCGTATGGCAAGAAGCCAACAAGCCGAGGACATTGAGGCAAAGAAAATAGTGTAATATATTAATTTTTGATGTCATTTTATGGGTAAAGAACCCGACAATAGTAATGTAGTCATTTTAGGTAAGCCATTTTTTTATCAGCCAAGCCTATTTTTCTGCGAATAGTGGTGCTATTTAATGAAAAATAGGGGCCGTATGATGGAACAAAGGGTGGCATCAAATGACTAAGTTATTGTTGTCGAGTTCCTAAAGGTATTACAACAAAATCTTTGCAACCCCTTTCGTTTTGATAGTTGATTTTTTTCAACATTCCTTTAAGTACCTTGTTCCTTGTTGGCTTTTCGGGGTTGTGTAGAAAGGTAATTAGAAAAAATTTTCAATCTGAGCTTTTTACACCCCCCTGCGGTTAGTTTTACAACCAATTAATTCTAAGGATTTTATGCGCTTATTGGCACTCATTTCACTCATTTCTCTTGCTTTTGTCACACTTCAAGCCCAAAATATGGGCTCCCTAACCGGCACGGTCAAAGACAAACTTACCCAGGAAGCCCTAATCGGGGTGAGCATCAAACTGGAAGGCACTGAGATTGGCACTGCAACAGATATAGACGGCAGTTTCCGCCTGCTGGCCATTCCACCCAAAGCGTACAACGTGGTGGCAACTTATGTGGGCTATGCTGCTCAAACCAAATTCAACGTGGTAATCACCACTGGAAATGCCAATCAGTTGAATTTTGAACTCGAACCAGATGGTAAAGCACTAGGCGAAGTCGTCATTTCAGTGAATCGCTCTGTTCGCATTGCTTCGGCGGAAACGCCACTTTCTGTCCAGAATCTGTCGGTGGAAGAGATCAAAAGTAACCCGGGGGGCAACTTTGACATCAGTAGGGTAGTGCAGGCACTGCCTGGTGTGGGTGGCGTTGCTGGTACGGGCGGCGGTTTCAGAAATGATTTGATTATCCGTGGTGGAGGACCTAGTGAAAACGTATTTTACCTCGACGGGGTAGAAATACCGATCATCAACCACTTCACTACCCAGGGCGCGGCAGGCGGCCCGGCGGGAATCCTAAATGTGTCGTTTATTGAAGACGCCACCTTGGCGACCAGTGCATTTAATGCGCGTTATGACAACACACTTTCGTCCGTATTACAATTCCGCCAAAAAGACGGCAACCCGGGAAGAATTCAGGGCAATGTCCGTCTGAGTGCGTCAGAAACGGCCATTACGTTGGAAGGTCCGCTGGGTAAAAAGAATGGCAAAACGACTTTTTTAGCCTCGGCCCGGCGCTCGTACCTGCAATTGCTGTTTCAGGCAATTGGACTTCCCATCCGTCCGGACTACTGGGATTTCCAATACAAAGTGACGCACAAGATCAACGCAAAAACCACCTTCACTGCCCTTGGTGTGGGGGCAATTGATGATTTTTACTTCGAAGCGCCAAAGGATGCAAGCCCGGAAAATCTGTATATTCTGAGTTCGGTACCGGGGGTAAATCAATGGAATTACACCCAGGGATTCGCACTCAAACGCCTGATTGACAATGGCTTTTGGAACCTGACCTTCAGTCGGAATATGCTGGACAATAAATTGGATCAGTTTGCAGACAACGCGGACGCCAAACAAAAAGAGGAGTCGAAACGTATTCTTGGAATTCAGAGTCAGGAGATCGAGAACAAACTCCGTTTTGACATCAACCGATATGCAGGCGTTTGGAAATTCAGCGCCGGTGCTATGGCACAATACGTGAAGTACAACAACAATGCTTATACCCGGCTTCGCTCCGAGATCAAAGATTCACTCGGGAATATCGTTCAGCCCGCCGTAGCGTTTCGGTTCAATACTGCCATTGATTTTTTCAAATTTGGTTTTTTTGGGCAGGTCAATCGCACCTTGTTCAACGAACAATTGAGCTTGTCTGCGGGTGTTCGTACGGATGGCAATTCATTTACAGAAAATGGTGCTAATTTGTTGAAAACCATTAGCCCACGGGTTAGCCTGAGTTATGCCTTCGCTCCAAAATGGAAGCTTAATGCCTCGGTGGGTCGATATTACAAAACGCCACTTTATACCGTGTTAGGATATCGAGATGCTGCGGGCGTGCTGGTCAACAAAGACCAGCCCTATTTGCGCAGTGATCACTATGTGGCAGGCTTGGAATTTTTGCCGACCCGCGTATTGCGCATGACGCTTGAAGGTTTTTACAAGCAATATGCGGATTACCCGGTAAGCGCTTTTAACGGCATTTCACTGGCCAATCAGGGTGGAGGATTTGGAATTCTGGGCAACGAAGAAGTGCTGGCAGTAGGCAAGGGCGAGTCTTATGGGATGGAATTGTTTGCCCAGCAAAAGCTGAATAAAAATCTGTATTTCACAGGTTCGTACACTTTGTTTTGGTCAAAATTCAGCAACCAAAACGGGGAGCTTATTCCCTCTGCCTGGGACAATCGGCACCTGCTTTCCCTGCTTGCCGGATATAAATTCCGCCGTAACTGGGAGTTGGGTCTAAAATACCGTTGGCAGGGTGGGGTGCCCTTTACACCGCTGGACCTGGATGCCAGTCGGGCGAATTACGCCACCATCGGCACAGGCGTACTCGATAATAGTCGATTGAATACGATCCGTCTGGGCAATTTCAGCCAAATGGATCTAAGGCTGGATAAAAAGTGGAATTTCAAACGGGTTACACTCGATGTGTTTATCGATCTCCAGAATATTTTAAGCACGGTTAGCCCTGCTCCGCCCAATTATACCTTCCAACGTACGACAGATGGGAGCGCTTTTGTGACCACTGATGGCAAGCCTTTGATGGCCGACGGTAGCAACGCGATTCCGCTTTTGTTGAATAATACCGATGGATCCTTGTTGCCTTCTATTGGAATTGTGGTGGAGTTTTAAGTTGTTGGTACCGCTTTCCTTAGCGGCTGTATTTGGGTGAAAATAAAATTGACTACCCGTATATTGTACCCCGTTACAACACGTCTATTAAACACCAATCATCAGGGACTATGATCCCCGTCATTTCAAGCCCAAATACTAAATCGAAACCCTGCGTTGAATATGATCCAAAAATACGCATTGAATGAAACGTATAATAATTTTAGGCGCAGGAACTGCTGGCACCATGAGAAGACATTCTCTTTCGTAAAATAAGACCTATACTTTAGTTTCTGTATCAGGTTCCCGCTCTACTTTAATCGTGCATTCACCAATCAACGCAGCCATTGCGCCTACTGCGGCCAAAACAGGGGCAATTACTGCACCGACAAGACCAAAAGTCAAGGGAATAGACATAAATTCTTTTCCGGCTTTATCATGAATGCTGATTTTCCGGATGTTCCCCTCTGCGATCAGTTCTTTTACCTTTTTGAGCAAAATTTCACCGCTGATGCTAAAGCTTTCGTTTGTTTTATTGTCCATGTTGTTTGAATTTAGGTAGGAATGTTTTGCCAGGTTGAACGTTTGTAAGACCTTTAAGTTGAATTTTTCGGTCAGAAACTTTAGATTAGGAACGCGACAATAGTAACGTAGTCATTTTAGTTCAGCCATTTTTTTATCAGACAAGCCCATTTTTCTGCGAATAGTGGTGCTATTTAATGAAAAATAGGGGCGGTATGATGGAACAAAGGGTGGCATCAAATGACTACGTTATTGTTGTCGCGTTCCTTAAATACCCTGAATTTGCAATCAAGGAGGAAAATTACAAAAAGACTGCCGAGCTTCTGGCTGCTAGACTTTGGTCTCAACATTGGGATTTAAAGCTTAGCCTGCTTCAAACCAGTTTCCGGGTTCAAGACAGTATCCGGTTTGCTGTCAGCCTGCACAATCATAGCCAAAGTCCACAAACCTTGGATACGACATTTTTGGACCGCTGGCACGAGGGTTTGGTGCTTACCCTGCATCCAATTCGAGACAAGGGCTGCGAGGATATTTGGGGCGATTTTCCGTTAATTCAGGAACAAATACCCATCAAAGGGGAGTCCATCACCTTACCAGCCGGGGCTGCTTTGACCCAAACCTTTGTACTTGCTCGGAGCGCTGTGATTAGAAGCTATGGCGCTAAAAAAATTGACCTGAGTTCGGGTACGACTTATACGTATCATCTCGAATATTGGCATCCAACCATGCCCTGGATCAGAATGGAAACCAATGGTGGACGGTTTAAGTTAGAATAAATTACTTTCGCCGGTACTTTTTTGAGATTTGGTGTCCAAAACCGTTTCAAAAATTTAGAAAGGGTACACATTTTTCATGTAAATCAGATTGAACATTCGTTGAACGTTCAGAAAAGAAAACTAAGGTCGCCCCAGAATTGCTTTTGTTGGCAATCTAAGCGAAGCCTCTAAGTTGGATTTAAGTACAACGTGAGTTGTCTTCCTGACGGGATCTGTCCGCATCAAGTGCGCTTGACTAGAGTGCATGCATTTCAAGCACCTACCAGCCCGAGATGCCGGCGGATGTGCCGCGCCGCCAGACCGAGACGCAGGACCACGGCCTGGCGCGGGCCCTGGATGTGCGGCTGATCGAGAAGTGCCGTCCCGCCATCGAAC
>JBBQLD010000369.1:0-4940 GCA_038327555.1 Chitinophagales bacterium | reverse complement strand
CTTGTTTTTTCTCCTATATTTAAAACCCCCACCAAACCCCCACCCCAATAAATAAAAAACAAAAAAACCACACCCCAAAATTTAACATTAACACCACCCGCGTTCCTAAGCTGTGGTTTGAAAATATGGTTCAGGACTATGGACGAGCTTTGTACGACAAAGATACTTCGCATTTTCCAAGAAAGTGCGGCACACTTGAGCCATAGCATGGATACTCCACAACTAAATTTAGGTATGCTACATTTTTCCAAACAGCGCTTTTGAAAACCCACAGAGCTACAGGTTTTCACGAATACGCTCGTAGACCTTGGGTATTTGGTGCAAGTAAGTGAATGCATGATTTATGCAAATAATGGATTGAAACAGATCAAAAATAGGCGTAGTCCCGAGGATTCAGGATCGGTAGACTTTTGCCACAAATTGCACAAATTTGCACAAATTAATACAAGGTTGTTATCCAAATTTGTGCAATTAGTGGCAAAACTCTATCGATCCCGAATCTTCTGGACTATGCGCCCAATTGAGCCCTTTTTAACCCATGATTCGTATGATTTTCTAATTTCCATCCTTCAAGTCCAAGGTTCAACAGTCCAACGTCCGAAAGTCTAATGTCCAACGTCCGAAAGTCCAACGTCCAACAGTCCAACGTCCATAAATCCAACATCCAATTCCTGACAGAGTTTTCAGCCTCAAGTATAGTTTTTACAGCATTGTTTTACCCTCAAAATGAAGGGATTACAAAGCCTGATTCCAGGTGTTTTGGACAATCCTTTTTTTTTGCCAGAATTTATCCACACCGAGTTATCCACAATGTTAACAAATGAACACACCATAACTAACATTTGATAATCAATATTTTATGAAAGTTATAAACATTATGTGGAAAATTATCTTTGAGATACAGTAAAAACCCCTTAATTTCGCTCTCGCTTTTTCGCAAGATATTTACTCCGCCTTTCCTCTGTAGTATCCCTTCACTCATGTCGAGATTTTCCAAATGGCCTAAAAGCTGTTCGGGGAAGTGTCTGGCCTTGAAAAATTGGCTTTTTTAGTCCGTTTTTTTGAGTAGGAACGTTGTCGCACCAAATCTTTTATTTAAAATACTAGTCACACCAACTCGCAGTAATTCAATAACCCATGGTACAAACAGCCAACAAATACGAGCCAATGCTTGCCGAAAACCCCGATCGGTTCGTGCTCTTCCCTATTAAATACGATACTATCTGGGAGTGGTATAAAAAATCAGTAGCCTCTTTTTGGACTGCCGAGGAAGTAGACCTTTCCCAAGACATCAATGACTGGGAAAATAAACTAACAGACAATGAGCGCAAGTTCGTCAAACACGTTTTGGCCTTTTTTGCAGCCAGCGACGGCATTGTGAACGAGAACCTGGTGATCAACTTCATGCGCGAGGTGCAAATCCCGGAAGCACGTTGTTTCTACGGATTCCAGGTCGCCATTGAGAATATCCATGCAGAGATGTACTCCTTGCTCATTGACACCTATATTAAAGACCCGAAGGAAAAGGACTTTCTGTTCAATGCGCTTCAGAACCTCGAATGTGTCTCAAAAAAAGGCCAATGGGCGCTGCGCTGGATTGACAACGCACCCTCTTTTGCACACCGGCTCATTGCTTTCGCAGCGGTAGAAGGGATCTTTTTCAGCGGCTCGTTCTGCTCCATATATTGGCTTAAAAAACGCGGCCTCATGCCCGGCCTCACCTTCTCCAACGAACTGATCAGCCGCGATGAGGGCATGCACTGCGATTTCGCTTGCTTGCTGTATTCAATGTTGGAAAACAAACTTGACCCCGCAGAAGTCAAATCAATCATCACGGAGGCTGTTGAGTACGAAAAAGAATTCGTGACGGACGCCCTGCCAGTATCGCTCATTGGCATGAATGCCGAACTAATGGGACAATATATTGAGTTTGTAGCCGATCGCCTGCTGATGTCGCTAGGCTGTGAAAAGGCTTATGGCACGGCAAATCCATTCTCTTGGATGGACATGATTTCGATCCAGGGGAAAACCAACTTTTTCGAGAAACGTGTAGGCGATTACGCAAAAGCAGGCCTGATGACCAAGCGTGAGGATCAGGTATTTAGCACAGAAGCAGATTTTTAACCACTGATTTTCAACCTAAAAATTTTTTTTCATAATGGGCAAATTTGTAATTACCCTTCGCAAAGACGGCGAAAGCCAATTCAACTTGAAAGCAGGCAATGGCCAGGTAATCCTTACCAGCCAAGGCTACGCCACCAAAGCCTCATGCCTCAATGGCATTGAGTCCGTACGAACCAACTCCGCCGATGACGCTCGTTTTGACCGTCAGAGCGCAGCCAACGGTAAATTCTATTTCACGTTAAAAGCGAGCAATGGCCAAGTCGTTGGCAATAGTCAAATGTACGAAAGTGAAGCCACCCGCGACAATGGAATCGAATCGGTGAAAACCAATGCACCGGACGCCACGGTAGAGGACGAAACTGCAGCAGCGTAAGTTTATTTGCGATTTTGGGTTTGTGGTTAAGAACAATTCACAAACCCAAAATCGCAAATAACCTTTGAACCAAAGGAAGCTTTTGTGTGAAGTATTAACCAACTTATTTTTTACTCAAATCATTCAAAATGAGCCGTTTAGTTCTTTGTCTTACTGCATTTTTATTTGCAATTTCAGGTACGCAGGCACAAAGCAAAAAGGAGTTATCGGATATGCTTTCCCGTGATCTGCAAGATTACCGAAGGTTTACCCTGGCGCTCAATTTAGATAGTAGCTTACTGTACATGCCGCAAAAAATGTTCGAGATCATCCCGCTTGATTCCTTAAAAGCGACCATGATACAGGCTATGGACAATCAATATATATCTGTTAAGATGACTGGTTTAGAATTCGAATCGAATAAAAAGCCGGAAATCAAAGAAGCTGGTGCGTATTTCTGGGCATTTGTGCCGTTTTCAGGCAGTATGAAGCTTACGATCAAGGGAGACAAAGAATTTAGAAAGATATTGATTCCTGTTATGAAAGGTCAGTTTGGAGCGGACGGTGTGCAAATGGAAGGCGACTCTATCATGAATATTATGTTAAAGAACAAAGAGTTGATTGCCTTCAAAACGCCCAATTCACCTAAATGGTCGCTAATCGAAGACAAACGCTCCGAGAATGGCCGTGAAGGGAAACAACAAAAGGAGCTCTTCAAAGCCATCATGCCGCCGGAAGTGCTAAACGCTATTGACAAAAAAAACTAGCCTATTTACCTGTTCCTTACCCTTACCCTTACCCTTACAATTATGCGCCTTTTAAAGATCCTGATTTGCCTGCTACTGGTAGGTTCTTTGTCCGCTCAGAGCACCGTTAATGGGACTATCCAAAGCGGTGGACTCACTCGAGAGTACCTGCTCTACATTCCGGCATCCTACACGGGTGCTACTGCTGTACCCCTGCTATTCAACCTGCACGGCTACACGTCCAATAACCTGGAGCAGTTGTTCTATGGTGACTTCCGGCCCATCGCGGATACCGCCAATTTTTTAATGGTGTTGCCCAATGGTACTCTGGATGCTCAAGGTAATCGCTTTTGGAACACTTTTCTCGGCAATTCCTCCGTAAATGATGTAGGTTTTATACGTGATTTGCTGAATTCTCTTCAAGCGAATTATAACATTGACGCAAACCGGGTGTACAGCACAGGTATGAGTAACGGCGGGTTTTTGAGCTATTCCCTAGCTTGTGAATTGAACGATCGTATCACCGCTATAGCCTCGGTTACGGGCAGCATGATTCAGTCCAAACTCAATGCCTGCGATCTTGTAAGGCCAGTGCCCGTGATGGAAATACACGGTACTGCCGATAATACCGTGCCATACAACGGATCACCGCTGGCCACTTTCGTTGCTATTCCGACGCTGGTGTCTGCTTGGGTGGGGTTCAATAACTGCAACCCTACACCAACCATCACACAAGTGCCGAATATCAACACCACCGATGGCTGCACGGCGGAGTTGCAACGCTACACCGGCGGCGATTTGGGCAGCACGGTGGAGCATTACAAAATTAACGGAGGCGGCCACACCTGGCCCGGTGCGGCATTTAATATCGGCGTGACGAATCAGGATTTTAAGGCGAGCCAGGAAATTTGGCGCTTTTTCCGGCAGTATCGACTGGATCAACTCTCTGCCACGGAATCTCCCGAATCCCTTGCCCAGAACTGGTCGGTAGCACCCAACCCGGCCCGAGATTATGTGGTATTACGTGCTGCTGATCAGCGCCCAGTGCAACGGATTCAGGTTTTTGATGCTTTGGGGCGTTTGCAACAAACACTTTCGCCCAACGCGGGGGAGCAAATTAGAATAGAGACGGCGACTTGGACGAATGGTATGTATTGGGTAGTGATTGAACAGGAGGGAAGTATGGCGCGGGTGACGGTGGTGAAACATTGATTGATTTTTGCGAATTTTAGACTCCAACATATTCCAAGCAATTGTGTCATTCTGAGCACAGCGAAGAATCCGAGAAAGCATGACGCGATGGTTTATAATCGGATTCTTCGCTTCGCTCAGAATGACACAATTGCTTGGAATAAGAAACGAGGAAAATGAAATATCAGTTCAGAATCGAGGAACCTGTTTGACTTTTAACCCATTCCGCGCCGTGCCTGGTGTTTTCACCAAGTACAACAAAGACGGGAAACAAATCTTGAAACAAGCACTCCGCTATGCATTTGGTGAAAACAACAAGCACGGCAGGTTAAGTACCTCGGAACTCTGTTCCGAGGATTTTTAGGTAATAAAACGACATTTATTTCCCCATTAATCTCCCTGGAACAGAGTTCCGGGGTACATTTCCAGATTAGCCTGACGGATTTGGTGAAAACACCAAGCGCGGCAGGTTAAGTACCTCGGAACTCTGTTCCGAGGATTTTTAGGTAATAAAACGACATTTATTT
>JBBQLD010000368.1:0-4969 GCA_038327555.1 Chitinophagales bacterium | reverse complement strand
GTTTGTGGTAGCGGTAAAGCTTGATGAGGGTGTGCAGGAGGTTTTCCTTTTCTTCCGCGTCCAAGTCGGCTACCAAATCATCCTCTGAGTACACGGCAGAATGTCGAAAAACACGACGGCTGTAGAACTGTATTTAGCGGGCCTTAAAACTCAAGTGCATGGCAATCATCCCATTGACTGGCTGGCCAAACACCTTCTCGGTCAACGTCGACTCCATTAGCTGTAGCTTATAAGCGAGCAGCCAACTGGCAAATCCTCCGGATCCAGTTGATCCGTGCTTCCGCCGCCTAGTTCGTAGGCTTTAGCAAGCTCGAGCAATTCACGAAGAAAACCGATTTGCATTTTTAGTTTGATATAAATTTATTTTCTTAAAAAAAGCTTGATATCAGATAAACATAAAAACTACTTTTTTTGTAACTGGTTAACACGATCTCAAAATCCCGAAGGGATTGAATATGAATAGCCCCGGATGAAATCCGGGGTATTCAAGGAGGGGTTGAATGGAGGCGAAAAAGGTAGATATTCAACCCTTGCAGGGTTGCCCACGATCATCCTCATTTCCCCGGATTTTATCCGGGGCTATTCATATTCAATCCCTTCGGGATTTTTAAGGTAACTCAAAAGTCACCCGGTCAATAAACACGAAATTTTGCTATTTATTTCTAATTCCAACGAACATTCACTATGATTTCATTTTTCCTGCCCCAAAATTGAAACGGTGCGTTGTAGCCCAAAAATCGAAAGTTTCCGAAATACTCAATTCCTTTCGCCTTCAATGCACTTTCTAATTTAGCAGCATACATTTTGATCTCCTCGTCATTGGCATAACCACCAAATCGAAGGGCTGCAACATATTCTTCAGTAGTAGTTTTAAGGATTACAGATGTATCATTTGGTTTCGGCAAATTATCTTTATTATAGTTAGCCGGCATGACAAAACTCATAGACGATAAGGAGTCGTTAATGTCCATGTGCACTGGTGAGGTCATGGAAATATTTTTATTGTCTTGATTCCCCCCAAAAATAAAGGAAGCCAGTTTTCTAAACCCTGCGGAGGACAGTTCTTTGTATGTTTTTACATCCATCGAAATGGTCGCCATCGTAGCAGGAGGATATAGCCGTATCTCAAAATCCTTTTCTGTTTTAATAACCTGATACGCTTGAGTTTCTGTTTTTGCCATGGTAAAGTAGAGTTGAGAAATGATTAATATAGTTAACAAAACAGCGACAACGATTAAAGCTACTTTCATGTTGAATTATTTAACAATTACTATAAACTTATTCACTGGTTCTCTTACTTTTTTTATACCTGTATCCCGGCATCCAAATGCTAATTGCAGTGCATTTTAAGCCCTGTTTTTTTAGGTCGGGTAATTCATCCAGTGCTGATTTTGAATTGAAACCACAACGGCACAAAAGTGCCGTCATGCCAGCGTTTGAACCTTACACAATTTTAGGAATAAGTTACATGATTCACATAGGGTGCATTTATAATCGATGAGGCCAACAAGTATATGCCAATAACCTAAATAAAGAAAATCAGGGGCTGCGATGTTGTCTTCATAAAAATGCCGGTTGGACAAAGTGTCCAACCGGCGCGTAGGAAATGAGAATAACAAATTTTGATTGATCAGTTTGTGAATTTCAAGTGATTCCACAGGTACTCGGAAATACATTCTCCATGATCAAAACCAAGCTGGCATGCGCGGCGCATGTGTACGCCTCCGTAGATACGGGAGTGGAATGCTTCTCGGCCAGCTTCTCTAAAAGAAGAAAATTGGCGCAGGCCCATTCCTTTGTCCATGTGTTGCCCATCTGCAAATGCGCGCACACCAAACATACGGGTGAGGGTTTCGGAGGATACTCCGGCATTGGTAGAGGTTCCAGAAGTGTAGTCTGGATACGGCGGAGTGGGTACTGCTGAACTCCAGGTCGTATGGCCCATCACATTGCGGATATAGGAGACTGGACGTTGAAGGTTGTACTTGTACTTTACATACCAGCAAGCAATGAACGCATCTCGAGTACCGATGGTGAGCAGTACATACATTTTGAGCGTAGACGCCAGGTCAATATTGTATTGTGGCACCAGTTGGTTGGCCATGCCGAGCCAGGAGCCGGCTGGCGTACCGGAAAGACCAGGGTTGTTGGCCCAATATTCACCAATCGCTACCTTACTGGGATCGAAAGAGGCATCGTACACCTCTTTTACTTCCTGGTAATAGCTGCTTAGCGGGTCTTCGCTGTAAGGAATGGGTGCAGCCACTTCACAGATATTGTAAGAATTAATTACGAAGGGTCGGCTAGTCCACCAGAAAGGCATCATGAAGTTTTGACCTAAGGTGCTACCATCCCAGAATTGTGGGTTGCCGACGCGGCTGGGCGGAGTATAAACGATGTTCTCCATACCCAAACGGTTGTCGGTACGCGACCATTTGATAATCGCTTCCGCCAATTGGCTGGCAAACTCTTTAGACCGCGCCATTACTTCCGGAGAAATGTTGTGAGCGTCCAGCATTTCCGACTCCTGTCGCTGGGCAAGCTGAACCATGCCGCTCCGAGATTGGCTGGCCATGGTGGGCATGAGTTCTTCCAAGATTTGTGGCATGGCATGGCAAAGTACTACACCGTAGTTGTAGACTTCGTCAGAATTGGGTTGTGGCAAGCTATTTAAGCCTTGCAACTGACCAGCTAATGAACGGCCATTCGGTATGCCATGAACCATGGACTCGTAGCACATGATAGCAGAATAGGCATAAAGGCGTGAAGCATCCAATGCAAACCAGCCTTGGCGTTTGACCGCATCATAAGCAAAGCTCATCCACTGACGGGGAAGATCCGCGCTATAGGTGATTGCTTCGGCGGGAGCTGGTTCTGATTTGTTGCAACTCCACCAAGAAATGGAGCTGAGCAGGAGCACGCTGAAGAAGACTTTAGTACGTTGACGTAAATTCATGAGTGACGGGAATAAATAATGAAAAAAGGTTTTTAATCACGCAAAGATAGTAATACTATCAAGTTCGATAGGATTGATTTTTATTATAAAAGTATTAAAATTGCTCTAAGGAACGGGTAAGGAACGCGGCACCACTAACTTGAGTGTGTCTGAAAAATGCTACCGGAGATGAAAATGCAGTTTTTGGGTTCTGGGCAAGTATACCTTTTTCGGGGAATAGCGGTGTTCTAATGCCCTAAAAAGACGCGCAGCACAGGTTCCAAAAGATGCGTTTTCAGCCTGGTAAGCATTTTTCAGACACACTCTAGGCTTGTATAATAGCCCAATAAAGCGGCAAGCCAATGGTTATATTGAATGGGAAAGTGACACCCAAGGCCATGGGTATATACAAGCCGGGGTCGGCTTTCGGCACTGCAAACCGCAGCGCAGCTGGCACGGCGATATAAGAAGCGCTTGCAGCCAATATGCTCAGCATAAGCCGGTTGCCGGGCTCAAAGCCAAACATTCCGGTCAACCACGCAGTGAGCACGCCATTAAACAAGGGCATCAATATCCCAAAGAGCGTTACAAATTTGCCGTATCTCAAAAAAGACTTGAAACGGTTTGCGGCCAACATGCCCATATCAAGCAAGAACACCGCCAAAAAGCCTTTGAAAATATCAGAAGTAAAAGGCTTAATCCCTTCCGCTTGCTTGGTATCAGCGATTAAGCCGATAATTAAACTGCCCATGATCATCAATACTGAACCATTGGTCAGGGATTCTTTTATCCATTTCCACATCTGCCCCTTAGAAGAGCCCTTGGCTTTATCGGGCGAGAACTGCCCAATCAAGAAAAGGCCAATAATAATAGCTGGAGCTTCCATGAGCGCCATGGCGGCTACTGTATACCCTCCGTAGTGGACATTCATATTATCTAGAAATGCTGCTGCAGCAATGAACGTGACCGCGCTTACCGACCCATAAGCTGCCGCTACCGCACCCGCATCATATACATTCAGCCGCGTTTTCAGGATAAAAAACGAATAAATGGGCACGACCACCGCCATACACATGGCAAATCCCAGGGTGGAAAAAACCTCAAATACTAAGGGCTCGTGGGCCAATTCTTGTCCGCCCCTGAAACCGATTGAAAACAATAAATACAGAGATATGAATTTTACCGAACCTGGCGGCACTTCTAAATCGCTTTTCAAAAGTGCGGCTACCACCCCCAAGATAAAAAAAAGCAGGGTAGGGTTGGTTAGGTTATCAATCAAAATGCTGGTATCCATTGCGAAAAATTTGGCAAATGTAGCATGAGATTGCTGGTTAAAGGGTAGTTTGATTCCCGCATTTTGACCTGGAACGATGAACAAATCCCGATGATTGAGCGCGGCAGCCCAAATGGTTTCTTAAATATCACCTTTTTTGGGCAAGGGGGACGGATAATTCGTCCATGCTGGAATGGATCATAATTAACTGAAAACCAATGCTTTAATATTTTTCTAAGCGGCATTTTTTGCAGGTTGATTGAGTCAGGAGAAAAAAAACCAACGCGGCGTAAACATTTTATTTGTCGACAGAGTTAATAGTATTACTTTTGAATCTGAAAGCAATGCAATTTTTAAAACTTAAGATTTTGCGCGCTCGAGGATACTTGGTTTAGATTGGCGAACTGAATCTCTAACAGAGAAAGGCGGCTTTACGCCAGCCTCATGGTCTTAAAAAGCAAGAAGGTTTTATAAAGGATGGATTAAAGCCCACGGCTGCAAAGTAGTGGGCTTTTTATTTTGGGGTATATGCACACAAAACAGGTTGATTTTCAGTGATGCACTATAGACCTTACTTACCAAGCCAAGTGCCCAAGCTTCGTCATCTTTTTGAGACTGGTTCCGACTTCAGGCTGGAAGACACCAGTACGGCGAGGGGAAAACATCTCACAGGGCGAAATGAATTACTCCAAACATAAATTAACCGCTAACAATACATTAATCCCATCAAGTTAATCCCCATCTTCACCCCATAAACCTAT
>JBBQLD010000367.1:0-4976 GCA_038327555.1 Chitinophagales bacterium | reverse complement strand
CGAATTTTACGTAACTTCGGGTGTGCTTCTTTACCATCTCGAGTATTTTGAGTAATCATTAACCGTGCCTTGTCATCCTGAGCGCAGCGAAGGACCTGAGGCCGGAGGCCGAGAAGCTTTTACCACTCTTGCTCCTCAGGTCCTTCGCTACGCTCAGGATGACAAGGGGAGTTTAGTGGTAAAGCTAAATGTTAGAGAATGCAAAGAAGATACTCGTTTAATCCTCAAAGGAGTATCTTCCAACCTTACATGGCATGCAACAATGCCCGAGAGGGTACATTACATTGTTCAAAAAAAAACAATATTCCCCGTCCTAACGTTCTCAATATCAACCAAATGCAATGAAACAACACAGTTATTACCTCTATATCACTACAAATCCCCAGAAGACAGTTCTCTATACTGGAGTAACGAATGACCTTGAAAGGCGGCTCCAGGAGCATCTTGAGCATAACATGAACGATCGAAAAACCTTTGCCGGTAAATACTTTTGTTACTACTTGGTCTATTATGAATGGTACCAATATATACAAGCCGCCATTCAACGGGAGAAAGAGATAAAAGGCTGGTTGCGAGTCAAAAAAGAGAAATTAATTACCAGTTTCAATCCGGATTGGCGCTTCCTGAATGACCCGGCTGAAATCGAAAAGGGAGGTTTGCCGGTATGGCATATTGGGGATGAATATTGGCGACCAAATTTAGACAAACAATAGTGGTTTTCCTGTTTTCCTCTTTAATTCTTCTTAAAAACGGCAGCAGGCACCCTATTGTCTCAAATAGTTTTTCCCAGGTCCAAGTAGGGTGCTCCCAGGGCCACTGATACAGATAGCCGAGGCCCATGCTCAGGTACATTAGTCCTGTACTCAACACAATTACAAACCAGCGTGCTCGGTTTGAAGGCGCGACCATTTCCTGCAAGAACCAGCAAAAGGGTATCGCAAGGAACGGCATCCAATCCACATAACAACGATGTCCGTACGCTCCTCCGAATGACCAGGTATGCCAACTGGCAAATAGGTACGTCAATATAGAAAATATAGCAAGAATGCCGATGGCTTCACGCTGTCTCCGCCAAACACCGCGTACGAGCCCAATGAGTGGCAAAAACAAGATGGGCGCACACAAAAAAAGAAGGTGAACATTACGCCCCTTTCATGGATCGGCAATCGCCCATGAGAATCATGATTGCCTTACCTCAAAACATATATGAAATGGGCTACAAATTCAAATTTGGTTGGAACGCACACGCATGGGGTTTTGTGAATTGCTTAGAAAGATTTTTCCCTATAAGATATGATCCAAAGCCCAAAAGTGGTCAATAATCCATTGATCAAAATGGTAAGGAAGCCCATATCGAAGCCCGCCCATGTTTTGGAGGCGTTTTCAACTATGAAAGTCAGCACTGGCGCGGCCAGACAAACATGCAGTGCATAACGGTCTCGAATCTTGAGGTCGGTGAAAAGGCCAAACATGAAAAGCCCAAGCAATGGCCCATAGGTGTAGCCCGCTATTTTGAAAATGAGTGAGATGACTGCAGAACTGCTTACTGCATTGAGAATCAGAATGAGTATAACGAAAAGGCATGAAAATCCAAGGTGTACCAGGGTGCGGGTTTTGCGCTGTTTTGCCTCAATTGCCTTTTCATGCGCGATGCGTTCTTCCTCATAAGCAAAGGTTGGTGCTTCCGTATTTTTCCCTTTTTCAAAGTTTAAAAAGTCTACACAAAAACTCGTGGTAAGGGCGGTAAGTGCCGAATCACTACTCGCGTAAGTGCTTCCAATGAGCCCCAAAATGAAGAAAATGCCTGCAGCTGCGTCCAGATGTCCGAATGCGATTTTTGGATAAAGTTGATCCGTTCGGGCGGGGAGTTCAAGTCCGATGGAGCCAGCATAGAGGTACAGCAAAGCACCCAAAACCAGGAAGAGGAAGTTGATGACCACAAGATAAACACAGAATACGAGCATGTTTTTCTGTGCTTCACGAATGTTTTTGCAGGCCAGATTTTTCTGCATCAAATCCTGGTCAAGTCCCGTCATGGCAATAGCGACCAGTGCGCCGCTCACAAATTGCTTGACGAAATGGTTCGGGTCAGAAAGGAAATTGTCAAAGAAAAACACCTTTCCGTATTTGCTGCTCATGACGTTGGAGACAATGTCCCAACCTCCTAAATTCAGCGATTTCCCAACAGTCCAGACTGTAAAAACCAAGGCTGCCAGGAAAAAAGTGGTCATGATTGAGTCTGTCCAAATGATAGTTTTTAAGCCACCTTTGAACGTATACCCATAAATCAAAGCCAACATCAGGGTCACCGTGACGAAGAACGGAATGCCCAAAGGGCCAAACACAAATAACTGTAAGACACTAGCTGCCAGAAACATCCGCGCCGCCGATCCCAAGGTGCGGGAGAGCAAAAAGAATCCTGCGCCTGTTTTGTACGACCACCAGCCAAATCGTTGTTCCAGATAGCCATAAATGCTCGTCAGGTTCAGCCGATAATACAGCGGCATTAGCACGGTGGCTATAAAAAGATAACCCACCAGATAGCCCAACACAACTTGCATGTAGGAGAATGCCATGTTCACGCCGCTTCCGCCTACCGCGCCCGGAATACTAATGAACGTGACTCCGCTGATACTCGTGCCGATCATGGCATAAGCCACCACATACCATGGAACTTTGCGGTTGGCAAGGAAAAAACCTTCGTTGTTATTGTTGCGCCCGGTAAACCAAGCCACACCTACAAGCATAGCGAAGTAGAGGAAAAGGACGACTAGTACGAAGGTGGGCGTTAGGTGGGCCATGTTTCAGTTTGTTTCGCAGTACACACAAAACACGATTTTGCTGCGGAACGTGCAAAAGTAGGCTTTTATAAACTTCATTTTAAAGCCCGTTTTTATTTGGGTTGATGCAGCGCGGCTTAGATAGTCCAACCTTGGCCAAATGGTTCGCGAACTTGAGGTGCTTTGGGTGAATAGCGCCTTAGATTGAAAATCCACTCGATAAAATTACGATCAAATTATACTAAACTCATCGCTGTTGTTCCATAAGTTTTGCAAATCGGGCTTTTGTCGATAAATTTGCCCACTAATTCACCCTATTTAAAAATATTTTCCCCATGAAAAATGCAGTTATCGTTTTCTTTGTCACAGCCTTTTGGTTTTCGTTTGCCGTCACATTAACCGCCCAGAGCCTACGTTTTGGCCTCAAAGCGGGGGCAGGGGTTGCGAAGTTTGATTACGAGCCTACCCCTCCAGCTGACACATTTAGTTCAGATTTTTACGCGGGCTTATCGTATGATAGAGCTAACAAATTTCGCCCAACGTTTTTAGTGGCTGGGGTTTTGGAATATGATCTTTCTAAGGATTTTTTCCTTTCTACAGGCCTTCAATCTTGCTTGAAATTTTCGAAGGTAGAACGAGACCTTTCACTGTCGGTCAATAATGATTTTAATATGCACGTACTCTATCTCCAAATGCCTTTAAATGTGCATTATCGTGCTGGAAAGTTCTTTCTCGGTGCTGGAGGTTATGCAGGACTGGGCATTGGGGGGAAATGGAACGCCAAAATTTTTGATGATGGAGAGTTGATTGAAACCCTTTCAGATCAGCTCAAATTTGGGAAAAAAATAGAGGTGTCCAACCTCAAGCGTTTCGACGCTGGTCTCCGCGCCGAAATAGGATTTGGCCTTAAAACTATTCGGCTTAGCATAGCATATGACTATGGGATGGTGAATAATCTCAACCAATGGGCCAACGATAAACAAGTTGTATACAAATCTAAACTCCACCATCAAGCCCTATACGCCACTGCCACCTATTATTGGTTGGCCAAATAAGGCAAAGATTACTTCAGTAGTCTAAGCTCACTCTTCCACCAGCCTCAGCCCACTCCGTCGATCCGTGTTTTTTGCTTTTTCGCGCCTTCGTGAAGTAATTTTAATATCTCCCCGATTGTCGGCCCAAGAGCCGCCACGCAGGGCTTTTTTGTCGCTATGGGGAGGCGGACAGTTGAGATAAGGCGGGTAGGGAGCCAGGCACCATTCCCAGACGTTGCCGCTAAGGTCGAAGATGCCTAGTTCGTTGGCACGTTTGGTGCCTACCTCATGGGTTTTTTCCTGGATGATATTGAACCAGGCTACTGCATTGGGATCATTACCCCCTGCATATTTATAGCCTTTGCTTTGTGGGCCTCCGAGCGCAGCCCATTCCCATTCGGCTTCGTAGGGCAGGCGGTAGCGTTTGCCATACTTTTGTGCGGCTTTTTGGATAAATTCTTGAACCTCGATCCAAGACACTCGTTCCACAGGGCACTCGGTGCATTTGGAGTGAAAAGAAGGGTCGCGGCCCATCACATTCCACCAATCATTTTGTGTGATTTCGTATTTGCCGATTTTAAATGGCTGTATTTTCACCCGTGCTCCGCCGGGGCAATCATTTTTGTCAATCGTAAGACTTCCACCGGGGACGGGAACCATTTCGAAGCCGGATTTGCGCTTTTTACCAGGTTTGTCCGGCTGAGAATCAGGCGTAATTGCAGGTGGATTTTGGGTGAGGGGCACTGGATTTGGTTTAGGATTAGTTGGTATCGGCTTTGTGGTTATTTGTTTTTTGGGTTGTACCTTTTTGGGCAGTTTAACTGGTGCGATGGGAAGCGTTTCTTCCTGAATTTCAAGCGAATCTTTTGCTGGAAATATAGATTCTGGCTCGATGCCTTCCGCTTCTTTGGGCAGGTTATCCAAGTTCTTCAGACTGTCAATTTTGAACCGGGCTTCTTCCGTAAACAAGCCGTCCGGATAGGCAAGCAGATAGGTTTCAAAACTGCTTCTCGTGTGGGTTTGGAGCGTTTTGCCCCAAAAAACACGATCTTCATCACCAGCTTGTTTGCCGCCTAGCCAGATAGGTGTTGGTATAAGCCCCAGCATCATGCCCACGGAGGCCAAAATGCCAGTGACTACCACCATTGCCAGCACTAAGGGC
>JBBQLD010000366.1:0-5007 GCA_038327555.1 Chitinophagales bacterium | reverse complement strand
AGTCACCGGGTGAGTTTCAGCCGCTTAGCAACATCAGCCTAATCTTTACCCAAAGTCAGCACCACTTCAGCCAATCCGCGTTCCGTAGGCTCTGCTGCGATGGCCACCTCATTGATGCCCAGGTATTGCAAAGTCCGATCCGTAGTGCCGCCAATGGCTACCACGCGCTGATTGGGAAGCAAGCGATGATGCGAAAAATAAGCCTCCGCATTCATGGGACTGGTAAACGCGAGCACACTTTCGGTACGCTGGAGCGGATTGGGCACCGGCTGATTGTCGTAAATCTCAAAATGGGTACACTTGAAATCAAGGCTGAGCAGCATCATCACGCTCTGGCGCGAGCGGCGAGCAGCGGGGAAAATGATAGGGCCAGTCTCTTTTTTCAGTCGGGCGCAATGTCGACGAAATAGTTGTGAAGTACCCTTGGGTTCGCCGGTTCCGATAAAATCCACCTGATTGCTGAAGGATTCCAAGACCCTGGCGGTAGAAGGGCCAAGTGCTGCCCACTGTACTTCTGGAAGCGCTATCTTTTGATTTTCAACACTTTGGAAGAAAAACCGCACGGCATTTTGGCTAGAAAAAAACAACCAGTCGCAAGCCGGTATTTTATCAAACGGCATAGCCGACAACATCACGAACGATTGTCCGAAGACGCCCCAGCCCTGCTTTCTCAGGGTAGAAAAAAACTCGGAATCGGGTAAGATGGCGCGGGAGATGAAAGCCGTGGTCATGGGGCGAAGATAGTAGAATGTCCAATGTCCAATAAGGAATGTCCAATGTCCAGGTACAAAAAGGCAAATAAAGAACGATAGGCAAATTATTGAGAACCTGCCCTATTTTTGAGGCTTACAAAACCATTTTGCAAATGCTTTCTTCAAAACAAAAATTGAAACGAGAAAGGGCGGAAAACGCAATCGCTGCTATCATGCATGCTACAGAAGCCTTGGAAGACAAACACTTTTACAACAGAGCAATCTTGTTGTGGCAGGGGGTAAATAAAAACGAGCGTGACCGTGGATGCGGTTGATCTGGATCCAAATAATTCTCAATACTTGGGATTCTATGCTTTCAATGAATACACCCGCGACCATTACGACGAGGCCATCGCCTACTTCCAAAAAGCACTGGCTGTGGATACGGTTGCTTTCAAGGACAAGCATCCAACTATAGCTGTTGATTTCAACAACCTCGGTTCTGTGTGGCAGGACAAAGGCAAGTACGATCGCGCCATTGATTATTTTGAAAAAGGGCTCACCGTAAAAAAAATATTTTTAGATGATGAAAATCCGAGCGTCAAAATCTCTAAAAGAAACCTCTCCCATTCCATCAACAAACGCGGTATGGAACTTTTCCAAAAGAAAGAATACTCAGACGCCCTTCCTTATTTCCAAAAGGCATTAGAAAACGCGGAAGCAGAAGAAGACTTGGCCTTCCCCATAATCTGCCTAAGCAATATTGGCTCCACGCACAATCGGCTCCATCATTATGCCGAAGGGCTGGCTGCATTAGAAAAAGGCATTGCCCGCGCCGAGCAACTCCCTTACTTTTGGTTTTTCTCTCACTTTCAAAAAACTTGCCGCCATGAAAAAATACCAACTACTCCTTGCCTTCCTTACCATCGCCCCAGCGTTCCTTTTTTCCCAAACCCAGCAAACCATCCTCCAAGCCAAAATCTATTTAGACGGCAAAACCATGCAAGACCTCGAAAAGGCTGGCCTGGAAATGGATCATGGTTTTTATGAGCCTGGCCAATCTTTTAGCTCCGAATTTGCAGCTTCCCAACTCAGTCGGGTAAAAGCCGCGGGCTTTCGAATAGATACTCTGGAAGCTGATGTAGTCGCAAAATTTTTGCGCGAAAATGCTACGCGAAAACCCATCCGTACTGCTCCAGCTAAGGCAGAAAATCGCAGCGCAAGCCCATGCGAAGCCTATAGCACTACTGCTGGCACGCCTGCCCAATACACTTACGGCACTATGGGTGGCTACTATACGTATGAAGAATTCCTCGCCATTCTCGATGATATGCATGCGAAATTCCCAAACCTAATCTCTTCCCGCCTCCTGGTAAGCAATACGCTACTTACCCATGAGGGTCGCCCAATATGGTTTGTCCGCATCAGCGACCACCCGGATACAAACGAAAATGAGCCAGAAGCACTTTACACGGCTGTTCACCATGCTCGCGAACCCAACAGCCTCACGCACCTAATCTATTTCATGTGGTATTTACTGGAAAACTATGACAATGACCCCGAACTGCGATACCTACTCGATAATACGGAACTGTACTTTATTCCCTGCCTGAATCCTGATGGCTACATTTACAACCAGACGACCAACCCCGATGGCGGCGGATTTTGGCGTAAAAACCGTCGAGACAATGGGGACGGCACTTTTGGCGTAGATCTTAACCGCAACTATGGTTACAAGTGGGGTGAATTGGGTGGCTCAAGTGGTGAAACTTATTCGGATACCTATCGCGGTCTAAGCCCATTTTCTGAGCCTGAAACTCAGATGGCCAAGGCATTTGTTGAATCCCACAACTTTGAAATCGCCCTGAACTGCCATACTTCCGGGAACAAATTAGTACATCCCTGGGGCTATGAAAACTCCGTGCCCACGCCTGATTTTACTACACTGGCGGATTGGTTCACCCGCGAAAGCAATTACCTCGCAGGTACTTGCTGGCAAACGCTTGGCTACCTCGCTAACGGTGGTTCAGATGACTGGATGTACGGCGAAAAAGACCGATTTGCATTTACCCCTGAAACAGGCGGAAGTTTTTGGCCATCGATTGATCAAATTGATGGCAACAATAAAAGCATGTTGCTCACCAATCTGTCTGCTGCCTGGTATACGCTGGGTGGAGCAGTTATTCGGCAGCAGCCAGGGCAGAGCATTGTAGGAAACGCTTTGAATATACCGTTTAAAATTAAACAATATGAAATAGGCAGCGCTCCAATTCAAGTCAGTTTTGAGGCACTTACGGCCAATATTTTAAGTTTCTCCACTGTGCAGCCAATTTCCATGACCGATTTTGAATCGGCCTCCTTTTCCCTTTTGGTGTCTTTAAATAACGCCGTTCAAGCCGGTGAATCCATTCGTTTTGTTGCCAAGGCAGAACGAAACGGGCAGATCCATGTCGATACCGTTGAAACCTTTTTCAACCCCACGCCATTCTCCCCGCTTTTTGCCGACAACAACGAAAATCCTAATGCTCAATGGGTTTCTGACGAGTGGGGACAAACTTCGGAACAGGCCTATTCTCCATCCAAAAGCATGACAGATTCGCCTTTTACGGTCTACTCCGCGCAAGAAAACAACCTCACCACGGCTGTAGCGCTATTCATCCCAAATAACGCCACAGAAGCTCGCCTGCGCTTTTTTACCCGATGGGATATCGAACTCGAACTTGACTGGGCACAAGTGCTGCTCTCCACGGATGGCGGGTCTTTTTTTACACCACTTGCAGGCGCGCTGACCATTCTAAATACGTCGCTGAGTGAGCCCGTTTATGAGGGTGCCCATCCAAATTGGGAAGAAGAATGTATAGACCTCAATGCCTATATCGGACAGCCCTTTTATTTGCGCTTCGGCATGACCTCCTATTCTGGAAATGCTACAGGCCGAGACGGCTTTTATTTCGATGACCTTTTGCTCGAATATCGAACAGAAAGCGGTGTTTTCACGCTCGATGTTCCTGATGCGTGGAAGCTACAAAGTCGCCCCAATCCTGCCGCCGACCATACCCTGTTAGTTTGGGAAAACCCACCTTCATCCACTCAAAATTTGCAACTTGAGGTTTGCTCGGCTGCCGGGAAATTGTTCAAACAAATTCCACTCGCAAACAGCAATGCCAATACTTTGAACGTAGAAACCCGCGATTGGCCTGCTGGACTGTATTTCTATCGACTTTCGGATGGGGTTGGGAATTCAGTATGGAAAAAATTGGCAGTAGTACATTGATAAATTTTGGAAAGTTTAAAACTTTTGGAAAGTTCAAGGTCGTATTTTTGCCCCCTATGTCAACAATCCACAACTACATCCAAGGCCACTGGACACCCGGCACCGGAGCGGGAATTCCTCAATACCACGCCCTTACTGGCGATATTGTCAGCACTGTCCACAGTGAGGGCCTCGATTATGCCGCAATTTTGGACTACGGTCGCCGTGTTGGAAATCCTGCGCTGCGCAAACTTACGTTCCAGCAGCGTGGACAAATGCTCAAAGCACTTGCCCTCTACCTCATGGAGCGCAAAGACCTTTATTACACCGTTTCCCACAAAACCGGTGCTACCCGTGCCGATTCCTGGGTCGACATCGAGGGTGGAATCGGCAATCTATTCGCGAATGCCAGCCTTCGCCGGCGTTTTCCAAACGAAACGTACCATGTGGAAGGCGAAACTATCCGCCTTTCCAAAGAAAACACCTTCGTCGGCCACCATATACTTACACCCAAACGAGGGGTGGCGGTACATATCAATGCCTTCAATTTCCCGATTTGGGGCATGCTCGAAAAAGTAGGCTGCAACCTCATGGCTGGTATTCCAGCGGTTGTAAAACCCTCTGAACAAACCTCTTTCCTCACCGAAGTCCTGTTTCGCGACATTATAGCTTCCGGCATTTTGCCTGAGGGTGCGCTGCAACTCATTGTCGGAACCGGGCGGGGAATCCTAGACTTTGTAGATAGTCAAGACGTAGTCACCTTCACGGGCTCTGCCGAAACCGGGAGAAAACTCCGCACTACGCCTGCGATTCTTCAAAACTCTGTACCATTTACCTTGGAGGCTGATTCTTTAAACGCCGCCATTTTAGGGGAAGATGCGATGCCTGGCACGCCTGAGTTTGATTTGTTTATCAAAGAATGTCGGCGAGAAATCGTAACCAAAGCCGGGCAAAAGTGCACAGCCATCCGACGCATCATGGTGCCGGAAAGCCTGTTGGATGAGGTTCAAAAGGCACTTTCCAAAGCCTTGGCACAGACCACTATCGGCGATCCATCTGTAG
>JBBQLD010000365.1:0-5007 GCA_038327555.1 Chitinophagales bacterium | reverse complement strand
TGGTTTTCGGTATACCCCAATCCAACCACAGGCATCGTCACTATACCCAATTATAACGGCGATATTCGAGCTATTCAGGTATTTGATATTGCAGGGAAAGTAGTGAATCAACTTTCAACTTCCAATATTGAAGTTGACTTGAGTGATTTGAGCAACGGGGTCTATTTTCTGCGCATTGAGGATGCAGCTACGGGAAAGACCGACAGTGCGAAGTTGATTATTAGCAAATAAAGCTTTATACCAACCAAGCCGAACTAGTGCTGGTTCGGTCGTGGCAAAAGGCAGGTGTAAAAAATTACGTCGTCATGATGAAGCCAGTTTTGTAACGGCTCAATTATCCAACGGGTTTTACCTATTGCACCTAAAAAACCGAGTTGGGAAATTGGTGGTTCAGCATTGAAAAGTACCTTCGCACCATGCGCCACAGAATTCTACTTTCAATCGTCAGTCTTGCCTTTGCAGGACTGACGATTTTTTTGTCCTATTTTGTTCAACGCACTGATTTTCAAACCTTTATTTCAGCTTATGCTACGTTTTTTGGGCTGTATGTCTGGGTAGTTTTTTATCAACAAAAACGCTTTTCTAAAGCAGAAACCCGCTATTTAAGCTGGCTGGGCATTGGGCTTCGCGTCCTCCTGCTTTTCAGTATGCCGAACCTGTCTGACGACTATGCCCGCTTCCTTTGGGACGGGCACTTGACGGTGGCTGGGATTCACCCGTTTGTACATACGCCAGCGTATTTCGTTGACAATCAAATCTTTCCACTGGGCATAACACCGGAGTTATACAACAAACTCAATTCTCAAGGCTACTACACCGTTTATCCGCCAGTGTGTCAAGTAGTGTTTGCCCTGGCTGCCTGGCTTTTCCCGACAAGTGAATTGGGTGGGGTTTTTGTGCTGAAATTGTTTTTGTTGGCTTGCGAAATTGGAACGATCCAGTTGCTCCGAAGTTCAGATAAGTCCGTTGAATCAAACGCTAGCCTACCTAAAGATTCGGGCAAGTCAAACCTTCAGGCCAATACCAGCTTGGTCTACGCCTTAAACCCCCTAATTATCCTTGAAATTTGCGGAAACTGTCACTTCGAAGGGGCCATGATCTTTTTCCTTTTGGCAGGACTCGCAGTTTTGCAACAAGGAAAAATTACTCAAGGCGCACTTTGGTGGGCACTCGCAACGGCGAGTAAAATGCTTCCGATTCTATTTTTGCCCATTGTATGGCGTTGGCTGGGATGGCGGAAGGGCTGGACCTTTAATGTAGTTTTTGGGCTGAGTTGTCTGGTCCTTTTTGCTCCGGTACTGGCGGTTTTGCCCAATATTTTGGAAAGCCTGGAGCTTTATTTCCGAAAGTTCCAGTTCAACGCCAGCATTTATTATTTGGTTCGGGAGGTAGGGATTTTGAAAACGGGTTGGGATATTGGAGCCCGTTCTGGACCAGTGCTTGGAGGACTGACTATTTTGGGGGTTTTGATCATTGCTGCACTAACCAAGCCAATTGCAAAGGGCAAACTTCAGGAAGGTTTAAACCTAAACTATTCAGGGTCAGTCAATTTAAACAGTGCCCTTGTCTTTGCGCTTTTTCTTTATTTGTCTTTGTCTGCCACGATTCAGCCTTGGTATATAGCTGTCCCACTGGCACTTTCGCTGGCTACACCCTGGCGTTTTATAATTGCCTGGTCAGGTTTAGTTGTACTTTCTTACAGTCATTATAATGGAGGAGGTCGGCAAGAACAATACAATTTGATCCTACTGGAGTACATTCTTATTTGGACGTATTTTATTTGGGAATTCAGGCGGATATTTCTTCTAAAACCTACCTCTGTTTCTTCCTGAACATTTCTACCTTCGCGGCGATTTTTAAGCCAATTCTAGCACACTCACCACTCACCACATCTACTAATAATGAGTCTGTTTCCACATCCTGATCGCTTCGAGCGTCGGCATATCGGCCCAAGTGAAACCGAAACTCAGGCAATGCTCAAAATCCTAAACGTCAAATCGCTTGACGAATTAATTGAGCAAACGGTTCCCGCGTCTATTCGCCTGAAGAAGCCCCTCAATCTCCCGCCAGCACAGTCTGAATTCGAATACCTGCAAGAACTGAAAAAGGCAGCATCTAAGAATCGTGTGATGCGGAGCTACATCGGTATGGGCTATGCAGGTACCATTACACCGCCTGTGATCTTGCGTAACCTGTTTAGCAATCCAGGCTGGTATACCCAATATACTCCATATCAGGCAGAAATTGCACAGGGCCGCCTTGAAAGCTTGCTTAACTTTCAGACCATGGTTTGTGACCTGACAGGTTTGCCAATCGCCAATGCAAGTTTACTGGATGAAAGCACTGCCGCAGCCGAGGCGATGAATATGTTCTACCATGAAAAGAACAAGCGTGCAAAAAGTGGTGAAGAAGTGAAGGAGTTTTTCGTGTCTGACACCGTTTTGCCCCAAACGATTGATTTACTAAAAACACGCGCCCAACCACATGGAATAGAATTGAAAATTGGCAACTGGAGATCCTTTGAGTTTTCTGAAAAAACATTCGGGGTAATCCTACAATACCCGGACAGCCAAGGGAATGTGTTGGATTACCGCGCTTTTGTTGAGAAGGCTAAGGCTAATGGCGTATTCGTGTGTGTTGCTGCCGATTTGCTTTCCCTGGCATTGTTGACGCCTCCCGGCGAATGGGGAGCCGATGTAGCGGTGGGGAATACCCAGCGTTTTGGGGTTCCGCTGGGTTATGGCGGACCACATGCCGCGTTTTTTGCTTGTACAGAAGATTTTAAACGGCAAATCCCTGGTCGTATCATTGGTGTTTCGGTGGATAAACATGGCAACCGTGCACTTCGTATGGCACTCCAAACCCGTGAGCAACATATCCGGCGCGAAAAAGCCACTTCCAATATTTGTACCGCCCAGGCTTTGCTGGCAAACATGGCAGCAATGTATGCCGTGTATCATGGTCCAGTTGGCATTCGTGGTATCGCACAACGCGCCCACGATATGGCTGCTGCGCTTTCTGGTGCATTGAGTGGTGCTGGATTCAAGCAAACCAATGCACACTTTTTTGATACCCTCCGTTTTGAATTCGCGGAAAGTAAACTTGCCGACATCAGAACTAAAGCAGAAGCTGCAGGAATTAATTTTTACTACGAAAAGAATGCCCTGCAAATATCCCTCGATGAAACCGTGACGGAGGAAGATTTGAATGACATCCTCAAAGTCTTTGGAGCGAATGCTAAGTTATCAAAAGCTTCTGGTCAGAAGTCTGGTTTGGCACGAGAAAGCACGTATCTGACCCATCCGGTGTTCAATTCCTACCATACGGAAAGCGACATGATGCGCTACCTCAAACGACTTGAAAACCGAGATCTCTCGCTGGTACACTCCATGATCGCGCTGGGTTCTTGCACGATGAAATTGAATGCTGCGGCTCAAATGATTCCAGTCACCTGGGATAATTGGTCAAATATGCACCCCTTCATGCCAGTGGATCAAGCCCAGGGGTATGCACAAATTATCAGCGAATTAGAGCAATATTTAAACGAAATAACAGGCTTCACTGCTTGCTCTTTGCAGCCAAACAGCGGCGCACAAGGCGAATATGCGGGCTTGCTGGCCATTCGTGCCTACCACCAGGCAACCGAAGGTGCACACAGAAATATTTCGCTGATTCCTTCTTCAGCGCACGGCACCAACCCTGCTTCGGCAGTCATGGCGGGCATGGAGGTTGTTGTGGTATCTTGCGACGAGCGCGGCAACATTGACTTGACAGATCTTCGCGCCAAAGCTGAACAGCACTCCGCAAATCTTTCCTGCCTGATGGTAACTTACCCGTCTACGCACGGCGTATTCGAAACCAGCATCAAGGAAGTATGTGATATTATCCACAAACATGGCGGCAAAGTTTACATGGATGGTGCGAACATGAATGCACAGGTAGGAATCACAAGTCCGGCTGCTATTGGCGCAGATGTTTGTCACTTAAATCTACACAAAACCTTTGCAATTCCGCACGGTGGTGGTGGCCCAGGCATGGGCCCAATTTGCTGCAACGACAGTCTAGCGCCTTATTTGTCCAAACACGTTTTTGCTGAAACGGGCGGCGCTGAAGGTACCTCTGCAGTTTCGGCGGCACCTTGGGGTAGTGCAAGTATTTTGTTAATTTCATACGCCTATATCAGAATGTTAGGTGCAGAAGGGGTTACAAATGCTACCAAATACGCCATACTCAACGCAAACTATATCAAGGCTCGCCTACAAGGGGCTTATGAGATTCTGTATACAGGAGAAAATGGCCGCTGCGCCCACGAAATGATTGTGGATATGCGCCCATTTAAAGCGTTAGTGGGTGCAGAGGATATTGCCAAACGTTTGATGGATTATGGTTTTCACGCACCCACCTTATCTTTTCCCGTAGCAGGCACAATCATGATCGAACCAACCGAAAGCGAAAGCAAGGCCGAACTCGACCGTTTCTGCGATGCTTTGCTGGCTATTCGGGAAGAAATAGATGCGATTGCTCGTGGAGAATATGATCTGGAAGACAACCCCTTGCACAACGCGCCACATACCTGTGATGTAGCAACAGCTGATGCCTGGGATCACAAGTATTCTCGCGAAAAGGCGGTGTTCCCGTTACCTTATCTCCGGCACGGCTATAAGTTCTGGCCAACCGTTGGTCGTATTGACCAGGCCTTTGGGGATCGGAATTTAGTATGTACTTGCCCGCCCATGGAAGCATACGCAGAAGCGTAAGGTGCTTGACAAAGTATAGTTGATTGGCCTGTTTGTCCACCATTAAATTAGTAACCCAGTCAACAAAAAAACCGATCACATGGCTTTTCTAACAGCGGAATGGCGCAAACTTCTTATGGCAAACTATATTGTTCCGCCTGAGTTGTTACAGCCTTTTGTGCCCTATGGCACCGAATTGGACTTTTTTGAAGGCCGATGCTACGTCAGTCTGGTGGGATTCATGTTTTTGAAAACCAAGGTTTTGGGTGTT
>JBBQLD010000364.1:0-5008 GCA_038327555.1 Chitinophagales bacterium | reverse complement strand
TGAACAGTTTTTTGTCTTTGCCCACACACAACCAAGCCCAACCTGAACCAAAAACACCTTTTGCTGCTGCGGTGAATTGCTCTTTAAATTTTTCCTGCGAACCAAAAGCCAAATTGATAGCGGCAGCTAAGTCGCCTGAAGGCTCAGTTCCACCCCCTGGAGCAATAGTTTGCCAGAAAAACGTGTGGTTCCAGTGACCGCCTGCGTTGTTCCTGATCTTTTTGTCTGCATCTGTAGTGGTGATTCGCTTTACGATGTCATCAAGCTCGTACTCCGCATATACGGTATCTTTTACGGCATCGTTTAGGTTGGTCACGTACCCATTGTGATGTTTATCATGGTGGATTTCCATGGTTAATTTATCAATATGCGGCTCTAAAGCAGCCGTATTATAACCCAATGCTGGCAGGGTAAAGGGCTCCGTGCGGCGCAGCTTCGGCGGGGGTAGGGTAGTGGTAGCTAGGGCTGGCCCTGTTTTTGCCGCAGATTTGCAGGCATCTAACAAGGATGTTGTAGCGGCGGCAATGCCTAAGAAAAGGCCGGTTTTGAGAAACGTTCTTTTTTCCATAATGGAGGATAAATGATAAAAGTTAAGCTTGAAAATTTACGAGGCGAAAGTAACAAACGTAAGGTAGAAATCGGGTATAAGTGTCACATTTTTAAAAACCAATACCGTTAAAAAAACCTCCCCAAAAACTAAACGCCCCTGATTAAGAGCAAAATGTGTTCTTTTGCGCACTCACCGACCATTTCCTATGCCAGAAACGACAATCCCTTCCGCTCCAATTACCTCGTCCGCCTATTCCGGCGCGGCCCTCGAATGGCTCAATGCTCAGCCAGCACCCCCCATGCGTGCCGACCTTTGTGCCCTAAACGATGACCTTGCCATTCGTGTGGTACATGAATTGCTCGACAACCGACCTTTTGACCTTCCCTTGCAGGCAAATCCTCCCGCAGGAGATTGGATCAACCACTTTTATTTTGAAGCGCGCAATCGCGAAAAGGTATTTGGTACCAAAAATCTTGGCATCGGCTACCCATTTCTAATTGCAAAAATGGGCGGACAGGAAGTCGCCGCGCCATTATTCGTTTGGCAGATTGCCCTTGAGCCCAGCCAACAACAAGCAGACAACTGGCAGATTCAAAGAAACGAAACCCATACGGTTCAGCCTAATTATCCTTTTTTTCACCTTCTCGACGCCCTTTACAACTCAGATTATTCAAAAACAGCCTATCAGGTTGCCGATGGTAAACGCCTGGATGTCACCGCTTTTGCTGAGCTCTGTGAGGCGGTACGCCAACGCCTTGGCCTGGTTGAAGATGGCCTGCCCCTGAGCATCCAGCCTTTTGAGCGCTGGGAAGGGGAACGGAGTTCGGGACGCTTGTTGTGGTCGGCAGTAGCGGGTATTTTTCCCTCTTTGCCTCGAACGCAAGTTACCCAGCCCCCTGTTGTTGCACCCGATTTGGCGGCGGATGCGGCCAGCTGGGCGCATAATTTCACCCTTTTGCCCTTGGATCCGTCCCAGCGCTCGGTGATGGGTGCCGTGCCGCGCAATGCGCTTACCGTGGTAGAAGGATCTTCTGGCTCTGGTAAAACCTACCTTATTTCGGCCATTGCAATGAATGCGCTTTCCAATGGTAAAAAGTGCCTTGTGGTGTCTAAAAGCATCAATGCGCTTCGGCGGGCGCAAAAGTTTTTGCTGGAAAAAGGGGTCGGCGAACTTTCATTCGTGGTGCGGGATTTGGAAGGTGATAAACTTATGTTGGCCGATATGCTGCGGATGAGTGCGGACTCCAAAACCAAGTCTACCTATAATCCCGAATTGTTCAAAACGGTGCTCAACAAAACCCAGCGCGAACAAGGGAAACTGGATCAGGCCTGGATAGATATTCACCTGCCGTTTTTTGGCGAACTGAGTTTCACGGAGACGGTAGGTCGTTTTTTGCGCGCAAATCGCACCGAGGGCAAAGAGCTTCTGTTGAGTCAACTTAACCCCGCTGATTTTGCTTTTAGCCTGAAAGAATACGATGAAATTGTGGCTGCGATCTATGCCTCTGAACCACTATTTCGTCGTTTTCCGACCCTTCATCACCCACTGAATCGCTTGAGCCACACCGTTTTCAATGACTACGAAAAGGAAAAAGGCCGTGCCTGGACCGAAAGTCAGGTGCGCTCCCTGCTAGCTAAAGCTACGGCACTCCACCACCGATATATTGGCCAAACGAACGACTACGACGAGAGCCTTCACGATCATTTTGAACAGTATTACAATGACTTAGCACTCTACATCCGGCGCATTCAGAATGGCCTGGAAGACGGGGTAATCCGCTTTGGTCCTGACTTTGAAAAACCTATTTCCAGTGGTGAAAAACTTTACGGGGTGTTTTCTGATAAGTACAAAGAATTAGTGGCAGCAAAAGAACGTATTGGTGGTATTTTTGTCGAGATGCGCCAGGCGTATAGCCTGCGTCGCTATTTTGAATTTGACTTTCCGGCCCAATTTGACAGTCGCAATATCCGGAAAATCAGTGAGTTGACGAAGGATTTCGATGCAGCGCTGAAAATGTGGCGGCGGCGTGTGCCTTCCATCGTTCGGGAAGATGTGCGGCGACTCAACGCCAAAAGTATTCACTCTGAGCTCGATTTTAGGGAGCAAATCAGGGATCTTGAAAACGCGCTTGATTCGTATCTGGAAGAGTTTAACGCCTCCGGACTCTATCAAGATGCCCTTAAGCATGAGATGCTGACCGTGCCTAAGCGACAGGAGTTTTTGGAGGATATTATTGCTCGATTGGAAGACACTCAGTTTTACCTGCGTGACTTCGATGATTTCTATATCTGGCAAAAACACTGGCTCTCGCTAGAATCTGCGGCACAAAAAACGGTGCGTACCCTTTGCAAAATCAAGCCTCAGAACTGGCAGGCAGCCTTTGAAAGCTGGTATTTGCATCATTTATTGCAAAAGGAATTCCGCCCGGATTTCCAATGGGATGAAGACGCGCTGACTAATGTGAGTATCTACGGTCGAGAACTTCGGCAAATGCTACCAGCACAGATTAGCACGCAATGGCAGGATCGAAAAAATGCAGCTTTGAAAGGGATGAAATCCTCGTTTTCAACAGAGTATAAAAACTGGTTTGGCAAAGACAATCGAAAGCTTTCTGCCAACCTAAAGGCTGAGGCGCTTTTTCACAAGCATATTTTACCCCTTACCGAAACACTTCCGGTGCTGCTTACCACGCCTGAAGTGGCCTTAGACGTGTTGCAATTGTCCAAAATGCAATTCGATCTGGTACTGGTAGATGAGGCCCACAATATCCCCAAGCAAGAGTGTTTTCACTTGTTTGACCTGGCCAAGCACCTGGTGGTTTTTGGCGATGAAAGGCAAGATATGACCCCATTTGCAGAAGATGATATTCTGGAATTTTGTAAAGGTATTGGGGCAAAAACACTGCACCTGGATTACCAGCATCAGGATACCCCTGAAGGCTGGATTCGCTTCAACAAAATTGCTTTTGGAACGCCGTTTAAGCGTACCCCATCGGGTCGCTCTGCACTGGATTCTACCGTAGTAGTCAATGTAGAAGGTCGATATGAAGAGTCAGCGGGTATCAATGAGGCCGAAGCCCGTCAGATTATTGACTGGCTGAACCTGATAGAGCCCACGCCTTCAAATATGTACCCTGTCGTTGGCATTGCATGCGCCACGGTGCAACAACGTGATCTGATTGCGGCCCAACTGCTTCGGATTCGTCAGAAAAAAATGGCTGGCTGGGAAAAAATCCAGCAATTGTACCTCAATGGCTTGGGCGTGTACCAGTTTGCCGAATTGCAGGGACAGCACGTAGATGTACTGTTGCTCTCGCTCACTCATGGCACTGTCGATGCGCATGGCAGTCTCACCCGTCACCTTCACTTCTGGAACAGTCAGTTGGGTTTCAACCAATTGCACGTAGTACTCACCCGCGCTACCCAGAAATTCTACATTGCCCACAGTATTCCAGAAGGCTTGCACTCGGTGCTGGCTGCGGACAAAAGCTTCCTGGGGACTTGTATTCTTTCGCACTTGGTCACCTTTGCTGACTTCCTCCAACGGGGCGAGCGTGATGCCGCAGAGGAACAATTAAATAAGATGAAAAAATTGCTTGATTATGAGGACTCCTTCTTCGAGCCAACAGTTTTTGGCGAAGAAGTTGAGCTTGCGCTTCGCCCGTATTTCGAGCAGAGTCAGATGAAGCGTTCTGTTATGGCAGCAGGTGTTCGAGTGCCCTTATTCATTCAAGGTAAAGGTAGTGGCGAGCAAAGCAGTGTGCTGGCTTTCGATGGGGTTTTGGCCGCAACATCACTTCCTAGCTACGAATGGGAGGAAAAACTTGGGCAGTATTTCCGTCAGCAGGGCATCTCCTTTGTACCTGTGTTGGCGGCGCAGTGGTGGCGAAGCCCGAAGCAGGAGGCTAGGAAGTTGGCGAGTAGGTTGTTGACGGGGGGGGAGTAATAACAAAAATAACAATAATTCATGCAACCCCGTATCCTAGGTTTCGACTTAGCCCGCGCCTGGGCCATCTTCAGAATGTTCATTGTGAACTTCCAAATTACATTCGGAAATTTTACGGATCCTTCCCGGATCAGCCGATTCCTGAACCTGTTTACCGTTAATTCGAGCGCGGCTTTTGTGATTTTAGCTGGAATGGGCGTTTCGTTGCTGACTTTTCGTCCGGAAGTTTCTGTGGAAGAACAAAAGCGACTAAAACGCATCGTTTTAAATTGACGCTAACCCACTACGTCGTACACCTTACACTTGGGATGCTCACGCTTTCCTGGCTGACTGGCCAGCCGTATGGCCTGCCTATGAATCCGAATGGTACGGCAAGCGCAGCTTCTATCTTGGGGTTTTCAGGCGCTTGGTTCTTGGGCAGTACAGTATTCAGCTTCTTCTGGAAAAAACGCTTCAAAAACGGCCCTATGGAATGGTTGATGCGGCGTTTGACGGGATGAGTGTAGGTTTGG
>JBBQLD010000363.1:0-5025 GCA_038327555.1 Chitinophagales bacterium | reverse complement strand
GATTTTCAGCAATTTAGAAACGCCAACTTGCCCTCGGCTCGTGTAACGCAACAAGTATAAACCCGGATTCAAATGTATGAAGTATGAACTATGAACTATGAAGTATGAACTATGAACTATGAAGTATGAACTATGAAGTATGAACTATGAAGTATGATGTATGAAGTGTGAACGATAGGCTCGCGTTCATAGTTCATACTTCATAGTTCATAGTTCATACTTCATACTTCATAGTTCATACTTCATACATTTGAATCCGGGTTTATACCTGTTGCGTTACACGAGCCGAGGGCAAGATGGCGTTTCTAAATTGCTGAAAATCTAGGGAAAGTCGTCTAGGTTTTTAACGTAAGATTTAACGGGAATACAGGAAAATATAAATCAGGAGAAATAGGCTGATTAAGGGTTTAGCATGTTTCTCAAGGTCTAATTTTTTGTTCTCTGGGTTTCCTGCTAAGTCTTTCTTCCAAAAACAAAAGTGTTTTCTGTCACAATCTACGAAATAACGATGGCAAAAAAATGCACAATAGTGTTCCTTTCTGCCACGGACTAGTCTACCCAATCCGCCACAAAAACATTTGTATCCCGGGTACCGTGGTTGTTTCGATTGCTGCTCCAGGAAATTTTTTTGCCATTGGGGGAGAACATCGGAAAAGAGTTGAAAATGCTTTCAGAAGTAATTTGCTCCAGCCCCGAGCCGTCTAGGTTTACCATATACAGCTGAAAATCATAGCCACGTGTGGAGTGATGATTACTACTGAAAATGATTTTCTTGCCAGATGGATGGAAAAACGGTGCCCAATTGGCTTTTCCCAATTGCGTCACCTGGTGCAGGTCAGTACCATCAATATTGCAGGTGAATATTTCCATGGCCACGGGAGCAACCAGATGCTGTGCGAGATAGTCGCGGTATTCTTTGATTTCCTCTGCCGTTTTGGGGCGACTTGCCCGAAACACAATTTTGGAACCATCCTGATTGAAAAAAGCGCCCCCATCATAACCAAGATCAAAGGTAATCTGCTTCAAACCACTGCCATCTAAATTCATGGTCCAAAGCTCCAGGTCGCCGGAGCGGTCGCTGGTGAAAAGAATCTTGTCTCCTTTTGGGCTTAGTACGGCTTCGGCATCATATCCCGGCGAGTTAGTGAGTTTGCGTGTAATATTGCCTTTGAGGTCTGCAATGTAAATATCATAGGTATCGAAAATGGACCAGAGGTATTTGCCCCCTGCTCGGAGATCGGGCGTATGTGGGCAAGAGGCGTTGCCTTCGTGTGTGCTGGCGTAGAGAATATGCTTTCCGTCGGGCATGAAATAGGAGCAAGTTGTGCGGCCCTTCAGTGTACTGATTGTTTTAGGGCGGTAAGTACTGTCGCCTGCTGCATCCTTAATTTTCATCGTAAAAATCTGGTCGCATTCCAGGCCCCATTTGGCATTGTTGCTCTGGAAAGTGAGCGATTTACTGTTTGGGCTCCAATAAGCTTCGGCATTGTCGCCGCCAAAAGTGAGTTGACGGATGTTTTTCAGGTGTTTTTCAGGAATTGGTGCCGGGGTAGACCCAGAAGCTGCAGGTGTTGGATGTTGGGCGAAAAGTTGATGGCTCAAAAAGCTTAACAGGAATAAGAAAGTAATTCTACGCATAACAGTGTTGAAAAATTTTCGCTAAGGTCGGGAGAATGCCAGTAAACAGTCGTCAAGATTAGGTCAAAATATATAAACTTGCAGGCTAAACATGATAAAATCCACAATTCCACACCATGAATATACTTCAATGGATCTTCCCATTTGGCCGCGAAACTGCTGAAGAAGGCAGATTTACGATTCTACGGGCCGGAGCAATTTTAAAAACAACCGAGAAGTTGAAGCAACGCATTTCAGAGCGTTTTCCGGAATCTGGGTTGTTTGGCGTGTGCAAAGAATTTCATCAACTAGCCATTCGATCCGAGGATTTGGCTCAACGACTTCAGGGCCCAATTTGGCCGGTTCGCCTGGCAGCGATGGCTGCTGCTATACTTCTGGTGGGCATTGTAATCTGGGCACTAAGCCACCTTATACAGCATTTTAAATTTGACGCAAGTGGTATTTTTAGCCTTTTACAGACCACTGAGTCTGCTATCAACGAATTGATTTTCTTGGGCTTAGCACTTTTTTCGCTCCTCAGTTTAGAAACGCGAATCAAACGTCACTCTGCACTAAAAGCACTCCACCGGCTTCGCAGTATCGCCCATGTGGTAGATATGCACCAACTGACCAAAGACCCAGCCTATCTGCTCTCCAAAGCCAAGATCAGCGATACGGAGTCGTCGCCAAAACGCACGCTAACGCGACATCAATTGATGCGTTATCTGGATTATTGCTCGGAGCTGCTGGCACTTAACGCCAAAGTCGCGGCGCTTTTTGCCCAAAATACAGATGATTCTGTTGTGCTTAGCGCGGTAAATGACCTCGAACTTCTTGTACAAGGTCTCTCTGTCAAAATTTGGCAGAAAATCATGATACTGGATCTTTCTACTGAGTAACTGGTAGGCTTTGATAAAGAGTCACTTGCGTCTTCCGGTTTGTTAAAATCGTCTAAACATTAGGAAATGACCTTTCAGGTGTTGTTTGTTTGTGCCCACCTTCAATCTTAAAAAGGTAGAACTGGAAAAAAAACGAAACCCAAGTTTGTATTCTTTTGCAAGGCAAATGACAATTTTTGTTGCATTAGAACTAAGGGTTTCCCCCCAATAACCTACGAAAAGTTTAAATTATTTGCAAAAAAGTTTTGTAAGAAGAGCAGCTTTACTACTTTTGTGCGCTTCTCCTCAACAAACCTTGAGCCGATTGACCGACTCACCGAACCGGGAATATCAGCGGCGCACTCAAAGACAATCTAATCCATCGCCTTCGTCCGCCGAAAAGATTCGCAAACCAGAGAGGCACAGAATCAAGACTGATATCCTCGGTAAACAACAACAACATGGGCAGGAAAGAGAAATTTGTTTACAACATTCACACCCTTACCTACGAGAAAGTAGTTATCCCTTTAAAAACCCGCATCTGGAAAGCGTTCGGATTCTTTTCCGTCGTACTTATTACTTCCCTTGCGATGCTCGCTGTTTTCTACACCATTTTCCCTTCTCCACGAGAAGGAGATTTGATGCGCGAAATCGGCCAGATGGAATCCAAATACAAACAAATGAGCGGCCAAGTGGATGTGATGTCCAAAGTGCTCGAAAATGTCCAACAACGCGATGCCAGTGTACACCGTACCGTTTTCGGTATGGATCCTATTGATCAGGATATTTGGCATTCAGGGGTCGGTGGCCACGAGGCTCACCCTGAGCTTGCAGCCTTCGAATTCGGTGGCAATGCTGTAGGAGAAGCGTTAGAGAAAATTGATGTGCTTAGCCGCCAACTCGCCCTCCAAAGCAAATCACTGGATACTATCCAAAACCTCGCCCGCAATCAGGAAAAAATGTTGGCCTCCTTGCCAAGCATCAAGCCTGTGCGTGAAGACAAACTGCAAAAAAGTATCGGCACCCTCTCTGGATTTGGCTACCGAATTCACCCGGTGTATAAATTTAGAAAATTTCACGCTGGCCTTGACTTCCCTGCTCGTGTCGGCACCAATATCCAAGCCCCCGGCGATGGTGTCGTGTTAGAAACTGGCTGGCACCAAGGCTACGGTAATTGCGTGAAAATAAGCCATGGCTTTGGTTATGAAACCTTGTACGGCCACATGAGCAAAATCACCGTGCGCCAAGGCGAGCGGGTCAAAAAGGGCCACAAAATTGGCGAAGTAGGCGACACCGGCCTTTCTACTGCCCCACACTTGCATTACGAAGTACATTACAAGGGCAACCCGATCAATCCAATCAATTTCTGCATGGACAAGCTCACGCCGCAAGAATACCAGAAAATGGTCGCTGCCGCTAATGTTGCCAACCAATCACTTGACTAAACCGTTCTAGCTAATAATATTTTCGTCGTTCAAATAGAAACGATAAACAGCAGTATCTGGAGCGAGACGCATTTTGCGTCCCGCTCTTTTTTTTATTTTGGGTGGAGACCTTTGGTATGTATACATCTGTCAAACACCTCTAATTCCTCAAACCACCCGCTGCAATTAAGTCTATGTAATGCCTGACACTACTCCCAAGCTTTGTCATTCTGTCGGAAACCGACAGAATGACAAAGCTTGAGTACTCGAAATAGGACGAGTAGATTTGTGTACATACCACAGGTCTATGTGCTTTAACTCACCGGGTGAGAAGAGTCACCCGGTGAGTTAAAGTACACCTGGTCAATACTTACAGCCCCTCCAGCCATTTGACCACAAAAAAGCCCGCAAGCCGAGAACGGCATGCGGGCATAAATCGGTAGGAATATAGTTAGAGCTTTTAAGCCGCAGCGGATTCACGCACCAAAAGTTGAAACCCATTTCCATGAATATTCACAATTTCAATGGCTGAGTCAAGCGCGAGATACTTGCGGAGTTTGGTTACAAAAACATCCATAGAACGTGCCGTGAAATAAGTGTCCTCATGCCAAATTTTGGTGAGGGCCTCTGAACGCGGGGTCACGTCGTTGATGTATTTGCAAAACATTTTGAGCAAATCGGACTCCTTTGGGCTTAGTTTCCATTGGCTCTCTTGTCCAGGTTTTGGATCCTGAAAAGTGAGTATGCGCAGTGGAAAATTAAAATGGTATTTCCCGATGATGTACTCGCGCTGATCATCACGTGGATCAGGATTTTTGTTCACCCGCTTGAGTACTGCCTGAATTCGAAGCAGCAGTTCTTCCGAGTTAAACGGTTTGGGGATGTAATCATCAGCACCAAGCTTGAAGCCTTGCAGCACATCGTCCTTCATAGTTTTGGCCGTCAGGAAGATAATGGGCACATCCTTGTTGCGCTCACGCACGTCTTTGGCGAGGGTGAAGCCATCCTTTCGGGGCATCATTACATCAAAAACGCAGAGATCGTAGCTGCTTTTTCGGAAGGCTTCGAGGCCTAGCACACCATCGGTGGCTAGGGTTACGTCGTAG
>JBBQLD010000362.1:0-5033 GCA_038327555.1 Chitinophagales bacterium | reverse complement strand
CGCGCAGAGGTCGGAGTGATGTTCACGGGAGAGATTAAAAAAAAAGAGACTCCAGAAAGGGCAATATCTTGCGCTGGCCGATGGCAAAGGTAGAAATGGTTTTGACATATCAAGGCATGACACGTTTTTTTTTGTGTTGGAAGCTAAGAATCCTAGATGTTGGCATCTTTTTTGCCTAGTGGCGACTCCTTTCAAAAAGGGATCCTTACTGGACGAACAATGCTGTTTTTTCGCGAATTTTGGCCATTTTAAAGGCTCTGATTGGGCTTGTTTGGACTCCGCAACTCGTTTTTTTGAAGCACTGCTTATGCTTAAGCTGTAGTGTTGTCTTTATGTTAAGGATTCTTAAAAGCCTGCGGTGGAGAAACTAAGACCAGGCTTTTTTGTGCTTTTTTCTTCCAAAATAGGCCGGTTTTTCATACCTTCCTCCCTATCTTCGCGCTTTCCAACAAGGCAAGGCTTTTTGCCCTACACTATCCCTAATTCACTCCCGGCTAAATTCGGGATTCAACATTCTCAATCAGAAAAATGCAAGGTTCTGCTATTACCATCAAACGGGGCAAACTGAAAGTTCCCAACGATCCCATCATTCCATTCATCGAAGGAGACGGCACAGGAGCCGATATCTGGGCAGCCTCTGTACGAGTTCTCGATGCCGCAGTAGAAAAAGCCTTCAAAGGCAAAAAGAAAATCATTTGGATGGAAGTCCTCGCTGGCGAAAAGGCCTTTAATAAGACAGGCAGTTGGCTTCCCGATGAGACCCTGAAAATCATTGATGAATATAAGGTTGCCATTAAAGGCCCGCTAACTACCCCTGTTGGTGGCGGTATTCGTTCCTTGAATGTAGCCCTGCGTCAACAACTTGACCTCTACGCTTGTGTACGTCCGGTACGTTGGTTCAAAGGCGTTCCAAGTCCGGTGAAAGAACCAGGTCTGGTAGATATGGTGATCTTCCGTGAAAACACTGAGGATATCTATGCTGGTATTGAATATCTCGCTGGAACCCCTGAAGCGGATAAAATGATTGCCTTTTTGCAAAACGAAATGGGCGTGAAGAAGATCCGCTTCCCAAAATCCTCTTCAATTGGCATCAAACCAGTTTCAAAAGAAGGTACCGAGCGCCTCGTACGCGCTGCCTTGGAGTATGCTTTCAAGTACAAACGCAAATCACTTACGATTGTACATAAGGGAAATATCATGAAATTTACCGAGGGGAAGTTCAAAGACTGGGGCTATGAACTCGCTGAACGAGAATACGGTGATCGCGTGTTTACCTGGTCAGAATACGACCGAATCAAGGAAGCAAAGGGCGAAGTTGCGGCAAATGAAGCTCAAACTGCTGCACTTGCTGCCGGGAAAATGCTTGTGAAAGACAGCATCGCTGATGCATTTCTCCAGCAAATTCTGCTCCGCCCTGCGGAATATGATATGGTGGCTACTCTCAATCTGAATGGCGACTACCTGTCAGATGCGCTGGCTGCTCAAGTGGGTGGAATTGGCATTGCACCAGGTGCAAACATCAATTACCTCACGGGACATGCTATTTTTGAAGCCACACATGGTACGGCTCCAAAATACGCCGGCAAAGACGTGGTAAATCCATCATCGGTGATTCTGTCTGGTATGATGATGTTTGAATATCTCGGTTGGGACAAAGCGGCCAAACTCATTGTCAAAGGCATTGAGCGAAGCATCCGTAAAAAGCGTGTGACGTATGATTTTGAACGTTTGATGAAGGGCGCTACCAAATTGAAATGCTCAGAGTTTGGCTCGGAGATCATTGCTAATATGTAAAGTCGTGCCAGCACTCCCGTTTAGGCCCGCTCGCGCCTCGCATCCAAGATGCGTAATATAATGTAAGAACCAATTAGGCTAAGGACAACGGCTTCTACCACAATGAAAAGGCATGATGTAATGGGCGTAAGATATTCCCCAAGTGGGGTTTGGCTTCTGATGCGGGCTAAAAATTCGGGGTCGAGTGCTAAAAATATGGCCATAAAAATAGTGAATGGAATGACCCCAATAAAAGAAGTAAACATCCCTAAAACCACCCCTGAAGTGATATCAGAAGTGCCGTCATGATGCCTCCTTGACCAAGCATTCAAGGCCAACCAGAGAATGCCTAAATGGATTGTACCATTTAAAATATGCAGATAATAGTTCTCGTTCAAATGGAACATGTTCAAGAGCAAGAAGAATCCAGTAAGGCCAAGGAACATCAACAGGCCGTAGCGAAACGCGATTTGATTCATAGTGAGTGCAGGTTGGTGAAAAGGAAATTGCTTCCTGGGGAGGGATAAAGTTAAGGCGTTTCCTTTAATTTTGGGCAATGTTTAGTGCGTAAAAATTTATTTTGAAAAAAAGCACCTCCATAAAACAAAAGCGTTCTGCCAGAATTAACTGTCAGAACGCTTTTGTTTTGTATGAAATTTTAAACCTATTCCTCCTCCAACTGTCGCTCCAACTCTTCCATCATCACATAATCAATCGACTCGCTGATGGTAGGAATAATGTTTAGAATGGTTTCGAGGCGAGAAATTTCGATGAGTTTAGTCACCATTGGGTTCATTTCTCCTGCAAGTACGAACGATGCATTGCCTTTCCACAGACGGTGACCTGTCAAAATGGCTGAAAGACCACTGCTATCTACATATTTGACATTGGAAAGATCAAGGATTAAATTGCGAACTCCTTCCTGAGAAAGCAGGATGAGATCGCTCTTGAGTTGTGGTGCAATAGTAGAGTTTAGGTTCTCCTCTTGGAGCGAAAGTATTGCATACTGCTCCTGCTTGTCAATCTGATATTTCATAGACGGCTGATTGTCAATAATTTTGTTTTAAAAAAACATGGTCTTCGTTGTACTTGGGTTGGCAAATGTAATGGTTGTAGGTTTTTTTTCAATAAAAATTTCACGGGGCATATTTGACCTGACGGGTTGGCAGCCAAAAACCTTTCGGCTGGGTTTTTGTAAATAAGTATCAGTTTCTAGGTCAATAAAACTGCCGACTGAACCCTGTGCAGAAATAAATGTTAAAGTGTAGTACGAAAACTTGGCTAGTATGAATGAATTGACCTAAAATTGTCGCACGAAATTTGCCCCTTGAATTTTACATGATGTTCTATCTGTTTCTGACCACATTTTATCTACTTGATAATGAACAATAAATTCTCTCCGGTTGTCAAGCAAATCATCAACCAAAGCGGCCAGGAGGCGCGGCGATTGGGACATGATTATGTAGGCACCGAACACCTGCTACTTGGTATCATCGCAGAACGCGATAGTTTACCTGTACGTGTACTGGATTCGCTTTTGGTGGATGTAAACGACCTCAAAAAACGTATTGAGCGCTCCATTCCCCGGTACTCCAATTACCCTCCCGCGGAAAATCTTTATGTCGGAGAATGTGCGATGACCACCCAAGTGCAGCGCATCTTAAAAGCTACTTTTGTAGAGGCCAAAATGACCAAAACGGAAGAGGTACACCCCGAACACCTCATGCTCGCCATGCTAAAATATGCAGACATGGGAAGTACAAAGCTTTTAAACGAATATGATGTGGACTACGATTCTTTCAAAAAAGAATTGGAGTACGTCCGCTCAGAACAAGACCTTGCTCAACCTAAAATATCAGCGCAATCCGACGGTGAGTTCGATGAGGAGCGTGGCACTTATCAGTCTCCTTCTCAAAAACGCCAGGAAAAAAGCCGCACTCCGGTGCTTGATAATTTCGGACGTGACTTCACCAAACTTGCTGAAGAGGGCAAACTTGACCCCATCATTGGGCGGGAGCGGGAAATAGAACGGGTAAGCCAAATCCTTAGTCGTCGAAAGAAAAACAATCCCGTGCTCATTGGAGAGCCAGGGGTTGGTAAAACCGCCATTGTGGAAGGCCTGGCCCTGCGTATTATGCAGAAAAAGGTAAGCCGCACACTCCACAACAAACGTTTGGTTATGTTGGATCTGGCCGCACTCGTGGCTGGAACTAAATACCGAGGTCAGTTTGAGGAGCGTATCAAGGCCATTATGGTTGAGTTGGAGAAAAACCGTGACGTCATCCTGTTCATTGACGAGATACACACTCTGGTGGGTGCCGGTGGTGCTTCAGGGAGTCTGGACGCTTCCAATATCTTTAAGCCAGCCCTAGCGCGCGGCGAACTTCAGTGCATCGGCGCAAGTACCCTGGATGAATACCGCCAATACATTGAGAAAGATGGTGCCCTTGATCGTCGCTTTCAGAAAGTGCTGGTGGAACCACCATCCCAGGAAGAGACGATCCACATCCTTAGAAATATCCAATCCAAGTACGAAGAATTCCACAATGTCAGCTACTCTGATGATGCCATTGTGGCTTGTGTTCGGCTAAGCGATCGGTATATCACAGACCGTTTTTTGCCCGACAAAGCTATTGACGTGCTTGATGAAGTAGGCGCGAGAGTACACTTGAAGAACATTGTTGTACCACAGCATATTGAAGAGCTTGAAAAAGAAATCGAGTCTATCCGGGAGCGCAAAAACTATGCGGTAAAAAACCAAAATTACGAGGATGCAGCCAATCTCCGCGACCTCGAAAGTCGCCAGGTTCGTCAGTTAGACTTTGCCAAAACGCAGTGGGATGAAGAGAGCAAAGTGGCCAGATACCCGGTCGGCGAAGAAGAAATCGCAGAAATTGTGGCCATGATGACCGGTATTCCGGTTCGGAAAGTAGGCCAAAGCGAGAGTAAAAAACTCGTAGCCATGGCCGACGATTTGCGCAAAATGGTGATCGGACAAGACGAGAGCGTCCTCAAAATATCCAAGGCTATTCAGCGCAATCGAGTTGGATTGAAAGATCCTAAAAAACCGATTGGCTCGTTTATTTTTCTTGGCCCCACAGGTGTAGGTAAAACCGAACTTGCTCGTGCCCTTTCGCGCTACTTGTTTGATACCGAAGATAATCTGCTTCGAATTGATATGAGCGAGTACATGGAAAAATTCACCGTGAGCCGCTTAATTGGTGCACCTCCCGGTTATGTTGGGTATGAAGAAGGGGGAC
>JBBQLD010000361.1:0-5043 GCA_038327555.1 Chitinophagales bacterium | reverse complement strand
GCAGTTTTCGCTAATTAACAATGGCCCTGGAGAACGAAACTTTTTGAATCAGACCGATTTCGCTTATTCCGGGCCAATTGGTATTGAACAACGCGGTAACAGTTCTCAGTGGATGCCCAAAAAATCATACTCCTTTGAAGTACGGGACGATGTAGGGGAAGATAAAGCAATAGAAATGCTAGAACTGCCTGCTGGAAGCGACTTTGTACTCGCGGCCAATTTTTCAGATAAAACCTTGATGCGCAATGCATTGGCTTATGAAACCTTCCGGCAATTGGGCCATTACGCCACCCGGACTCGGTTTTGTGAACTCGTGTTGGATGATACCTATCAAGGTGTTTATATTTTGACCGAAGATATTCGCCGCGACAAAGACCGGGTAGCTGTTGCCAAACTCCAGCCAGATGATACCACGGGTGTGGATCTGACAGGCGGGTATATTTGTCGCATTGACTGGAACCGTACGCCTGGCTGGAACTCACCGTTCTCGCAGCCGAATAGCCCGGATATTTACACCTATTTTCAGCATACCTACCCTCGTTGGGACGAACTCCAGCCAGTGCAGCAAAATTATATCAGAAGATATGTGGACAGCTTTGAAGTCGCCCTGCATGGCCCTGATTTCCAAGATCTTGAGCTAGGGTGGCGCAAGTTTGGGGAAGAAAAGTCTTTTATTGACTATCTCATACTCAACGAGATAAGCAAAAATGTTGATGGCTACCGATTAAGTACCTATTTTCACAAAGAGCGCGACGATAAGGGGGGAAAACTCCGAATGGGCCCGCCGTGGGATTACGATTTGGCTTGGTACAACGCTGATTATTGCGAGGGATTTACGACCTCCGGATTTGCTTACGATATCAATTATATCTGCGGAAATGCCGGGGTGCCGTTCTGGTGGGAAAATCTAATGGCGGACACCCTTTTTGCCCAAAACCTGGCCTGTCGTTGGCAGTTCTTGCGTCAAACAAACCTTAAGAATGTCAATTTTTTTGGCGTGATAGACTCGATGGCCAACGTGTTGGAAGAGGCCCAAGGGCGCAATTTTGAATTCTGGCCCATCCTCGGGAAATATGTGTGGCCCAACCCTGGCTTCCTTCCACCAACGTACATTGGTGAAGTAGCTAAGATGAAAGGGTGGCTGTACAATCGGTTTGCCTGGCTAGATTTCGCTTTTGGACAAAACCTTCCAAACCTCAGTGCGGGCTTTTCGGCCACACCGTTGAATGCCTTGAACTGGCAATTTTCTGTTACAGAAACCCCCGGCTATGTGTATGCCTGGGATTTTGACGATGGCACTTTTTCGGATCAGCCAAACCTTCAACATGAATTTCCTAGTTCGGGAACTTACGAGGTAAGACTAACGATATCAACGCCTTATGGGTGTACTAACACTATACAGCAAATTGTCCACATCATTGGAGTGGGCACCAACGATGCAAATACGGCCGCAGGATTCCAGTTTTTCCCCAACCCTGCGGAGGAGGTTTTAAACATGACTTTGCCAGAAAATTTTTCCGAAAAATTTCAGGTTCGCTTGTTGAATGTTCTAGGCGAAATCGTGGCAGAGCATTCCTTTGCTCAAGCAGAAAAACAGGTCGCTTTGAAGGTGAAGGGTTTGCCTACCGGGGCCTATTGCGTCGAAATTCATAGCGAAAAACAACGGGTGTCCGCACGTATTTTAATCAAACTCTAATCTTTTCGCTCCTATTACTTATGTTCCTTTGCCTCTTTCCCTAAGATTTTCGGTTATTTAACAAATACGATGCAAAAAAATATCTACTACATCCTGCTTCCCCTCTTCCTCTTGATGCTAAAAACCAGCAGTTTGGAAGCCCAGCAGCAATCCGTTGCCCGTCGTTGGAACGAGGTAGTTCTCCAGGCCATTCGTGAAGATTTGGCCCGCCCTCCTGTACAAGCCCGCAACCTTTTTCACGTCTCCATGGCCATGTGGGATGCCTGGGCAGCGTACGATACGCTAAGCGCTGACACCTACCTGTTAGGCAAAACCGTGGGGACTTTCAACTGCGAGTTTGATGGGGTTCCTATGCCTCCTGATCTTAAGATTGCACGGGAAAAGGCGATTAGCTATGCAGCTTATCGGGTTTTAACCCGCCGATACCAAAACTCTCCAAATGCACCAGCCAGCATTCAACGGTTCAGAAATTTGATGACAGCCTTGGGCTATGATTGGACTTTTAGCTCCAACGCATATCAAGGAGGCGATCCTGCTGCACTCGGTAATTATATTGGAGATTGCGTTGGTTTCTACGGCCTTACCGATGGTGCAAATGAGCAGCTCAATTATTCATACATCGACTACCTGCCCGTAAATCCGCCGATGAATCCTGAAAATGCGGGCAACCATACCATGCTTGACCCCAATCGATGGCAGCCTATGCTGTTGAATAATGCCATAGATCAAAATGGCAACCCTATTCCTTCCCTTCAAAAATTTCAAAGTCCAGAGTGGGGTAGGGTAGTACCTTTTGCCTTGGTGGATTCCCAGAAAACAGTGTTTCAAAGAAACGGGATTGATTGGCCCGTATACCACAATCCAGGACCGAATTCAATTTTAGATACCATTGATGGTGGCGGCACCTCAGAAGAATACAAATGGAATTTCGAAATGGTGCCTATTTGGTCTTCACATCTTACCCCGGAGGATGGTGTGATGTGGGATATTTCGCCAGCTTCCATCGGAGACACCCCGTATCTTCCGACTACCTTTCAAGAGTACAAAGATTTCTACAAAATAGAAGGTGGAGGACCCAATAATGGCCGTCCCATCAATCCTAAAACAGGCCAACCCTATCAGCCTCAGATAGTCCCCAGAGGAGATTATACCCGCGTTTTGGCGCAATTTTGGGCAGATGGCCCCAATTCAGAAACCCCACCAGGTCACTGGTTTTCTATCTTGAACAAGGTGATGGATCATCCCGAATTTATCCGCAAATACAATGGCACTGGGCAGGTACTTGATTCGCTGGAATACGACCTCAAAGCCTATTTTACCCTCAGTGGGGCATTGCATGATGCCGCCATTGCAGCTTGGGGCATAAAAGGATGGTACGATGGCACACGCCCCGTCACAGCTGTGCGCTGGATGGCAGATCGGGGACAAAGCAGTGATCCTGCGCGTCCTAATTTCGATTTAGCCGGGATACAACTCAAACCCGGATATATTGAGCAGGTAGAGATGGGGGATCCTTTGGCTGGTGCGAACAACCAAAATGTAGGTAAAATAAAATTTTACACCTGGCAAGGGTTTGATTCCATCAGCAATGCAAATACGGATATTGCAGGTGTGGGCTGGATTTTGGCAGAAAAATGGTGGACATTTCAACGTAAAACCTTTGTGACGCCTCCTTTTGCCGGCTATATTTCTGGCCATTCAACCTATTCCCGGTCAGCAGCGGAAGCGATTACCCTCCTTACCGGCGATGAATATTTCCCGGGAGGCATGGGGTCGTACCTCATTTCGGCCAATAGCGGATTTCTAGGCGTAGAAAAAGGCCCCAGCGTAGATGTAACCCTGCAATGGGCGACTTACCGCGATGCCTCCGACCAGACAAGTCTTTCCCGTATTTGGGGCGGTATTCACCCGCCAGAGGACGATATTCCGGGCCGGAGGATAGGCATAAAAGTGGGGACAGCAGCTTTTTACAAAGCAAAAAGCTATTTTTACAACAACGACCAGGATGCTGATGGATATGATTTTACAGCAGACTGCGATGACGATAATTCCAGCGTTTACCCAGGCGCGCCAGAATTGTGCGATGGTGTAGACAACAATTGCAATCAACAGACTGATGAAGGGCTGGTATTTAGTATCTATTTCGCTGATGTTGATGGAGACGGTTTTGGCGATCCAATGGTGCCACTCAATTCCTGTTCGGCCACAACTCCAGTGGGGTTTGTGACCAATAACATGGATTGCTCTGACAATGACCCCACCGCTTACCCAGGCGCACCAGAATTATGCGATGGCTTGGATAATGACTGCAATGGGCTTTCTGACGACGGCCTAACGTTTACCTTGTACTATGAGGATTCTGATGGCGATGGTTTTGGTACTCCTAACAGTAAGTTCCCATCTTGTTCGCCCAATCCGCCAGGCGGATTTGTAGCCAATAATTTGGATTGTGATGACAATAATGCCGCCATTTATCCCGAGGCTCCAGAAATCTGCGATAACCTTGATAATGACTGCAATGGCTTTATTGATGATGAACTACAGCTCAATACCTACTACGCAGATGATGACGGTGATGGGGATGGCGACGAAATAGTTTCGATCAATACTTGTCTCTTGGCTGCACCGACCGGGTATGTGGTCAATGCCAATGATTGCGATGATACCAATGCGGCCATAAATACCAGTGCCACCGAAATTTGCGATGCCATTGACAATAACTGCAATGGACAGATAGACGAGAGTCTACCCCAATTTTTCTATTACGCCGATACGGATGGAGATGGATTTGGGGGCAACGTCTTGATGGTTAGCACTTGTAGCCCTTCACCACTCCCAGGTTATTCGGTGAATAACCTGGATTGCGATGACACCAATGCAGCCGTAAACCCGGATGCGATAGAGATTATAGATGGCATTGACAACAACTGCGATGGATCAGTAAGTACTTCTGAGGTAAGCTTGGTGGTCAAAATTTACCCGAATCCTGTGTACGATGTATTGAACATTGCTTTGGAAGACCTTTCTGGAACTGCCGAAGTTCATCTCTCCAATATAGCAGGAAAGGCGTTGATTGTCAAATATTTAGATTTTACTAGCGGACAAGCAATGCTGAGTTTTGTAGGGCTGCCACAAGGCGTGTATCTGCTGCGGATAGCGGATGAGGCTGGCGGAAAGTATTGGATGCAACGGGTCGTGAAGATGTAGTGCTAGTGGCAGGGGCACGAAGTCTTTGATAGTTTGGTCAGATTATTTTGAGATGAGACTAGGCGCGACGAAGGATTGTAGCGGGCTCTCCATGACTGAGGCGCAACAAAGTATCAGTTCAAAAGAGTCGAACAAACCGT
>JBBQLD010000360.1:0-5044 GCA_038327555.1 Chitinophagales bacterium | reverse complement strand
GTTGTCAATGTAATAGGTCGCAGTACTGCCGCTTACGCCCGGCGAAAACGCCAGCAGAAACTTCGTAACCGTGGTAAAGTCAGCCGAATTAGAAAAATCGACGGTGTACTCCTGCCATTGGTTGGCAACAGCAACATTCAGCACTTTTTCCTGTGCCTCGCCCGCACCTTCAATTTTGAAGAGTATCTGCGTCGTTTGTGGTGCCCACAGTTGGAAATGGAACTGGTTGAAGTTCGTCAGATCAAGCGGTGTAGTGAATGTGCCGAACGCAAAGCTGTAGCTTTCAGCCGGGTTATTGGTAAAGGATCCCACCGTAGCAGAGTTATTTACCTGATTCGGGCCGGGATTGGGGATGGCCCCATTGTACGTACCATTTATGCTGGTCCAGTTGATGCCGGAAGGCGTTTCAAAATCTTCGAACGTACGCACGGCTTTTACAGCGCGGATATCGTCGAAATAGAAGGTGCTGGCGTCAAATACGAAAGAGTTGAATGACAGAACGATCTTGTCCAAGTTCGTGATATTGGTACCACCCGAGAGGTCGAAAGTATATTCCACCCACTGGTTGGCTACGGTAATGTCCACAAATTTTTCAGATGCGGGGCCTCCACTGCTCGGTTCGAGTTTGAACAGGATTTTACCGGTAGCCACTGGCGACCAAACTTTCATTTTGAACTGGTTGAATTCTGTCATGTCGACTGCCCCTGAAAGGTTGGCCACGTTAAAACAGAAGTCGAATGTGTTGACATTGGTGTACGAGCCCACAGTAGCCGAGCCATTGACAGCATCGGGACCGGGATTAGGAACGGCGCCGTCATAGACGCCATTCAGGCCCAACCAGGTAAGCCCGGATCCACCCTCGAAGTCTTCATACAAGACTTGAGCGTTCAGACCGAAGCTGCCGAGTAAGGCCAGCAGGATTGCGAGGATATTCTTTTTCATACTTGCTCCATTAAAATGGTTAGTGAAAAAATTGATTGGTAATTGTTTGAATTATGAAATTTGAACTTAGGTTATTCTTTTTGCAGTACCAGTTTGGTGGAAATCAGGTTGTTTTGCTCATTTTGAACCGCCAGAAAATACACGCCGGGCGGCAACCCTGTTGGGTCGACATTTTCCTGATACACACCCGTGGAAAATGATTTTTTGCTGAATACAGTATGGATCAGGCGGCCATCGACAGACCACAGGGTGGCGGTCAGATTCTGTGTGCGCCCAATGGTTAATTCAATGGACTGCGGCTGATTATGGATAACCGGATTGGGCCATGCCCGGGTAGAAAATCCTTTTTCAGTGCTGCCAAATTCGTGGGTTGCCGAGGCATCCGGAACGAATCCTATAGCGTCGAGTGCTGGCTGAATTTCAGGATTCATCATAAACAGGTTCCATAATAATCCACTTCGATGGTTCTCTATCATGGCAACAATAGGCCCCTGGTCGATAGCGAGATAGGAAGTGGCAAACCAGTTTTGATCGAGGTTGAACGCATCATAGAAGCCGTAAAGCCCCCAAAGTTGTTCGCCCTGTTCCCGGTAAAACCAGCGCAGCGCCGCATTGCTTTCATCTGGCACATAAGGCATGGAGGCAAGGGCTGCGGTTGGGGCAATCGTGCCATTGTCATTCGCCGCTGCAATATCGTGGGCTGCATATCCGCCCGGACTATCGCAGGAGGTCAGTCCCCAGCAGTTCGCAGAATATCCGGTGTGGTTCTCCGGATTGGCAATAGCGTAGGCGTGCTGGATAAGTGCGTGATTGCGGTTGCGTACAAAATAATTGCAGTAAGCATCTTTCAGTCCGCGAGGATCGAACCCAAGATACGAATAATGGGCGAAAAACATAGGGCCACCACCAAATGGCCCGCAATACACCGGATATCCGAACTGGATAGCGCCATTGGAGTAATTGCCGGAAGTCCATCCGGTTTGATACAAACTGCCAGGCACAGGGTGGGTTGGAGAAGCGGCAGCAAGAATATAGACAATCTGGGCTTCAAAAAAGCCGCGAAGTTGAAAGTTGATTTGCCAGCCATAGTTGGGCGACCAGTGCCAGTACAAAACAGGGCTGTTATTTTTACGAAACCAGTCCCATTCTACATCTTCCCAAAGGCTGGTAATAACGCTTCGCACAGCGCCTTCCAGAGGAGTATCCTGATTAAAATACTGTCGAGCCGCCAACAGGCCTTGCATCAAAAATGCTGTTTCCACCAGGTCAGCACCATTATCATATTGGCTGAACGGCACTACATTGCCATTTGCACCATTGATCCAGTGGGGAAATACGCCGTGATAAGTATCAGCAAATTGAAGAAAAGAAACGATTTGGATCATACGGTTCAGTGCTTCTTCCCGGGTAATCCAGCCGCGCTCTACTCCGACCAGAATAGACATGATGCCAAATCCCGAGCCGCCAGTGGTTACAATATTGTCATTTCCGTTGTTGCGTTCGCGCGCCAGGCCGCTGTTGGGGTGCGCATAATCCCAGAAGTACCGGAACGTTGCGTGTTGCACCATTTCCATCAACGCTTCATCGGACATCATTTGCGGCGTGGCTTCTGCTGCATCCGAGAATTCACTCTCCATGCCATTGGTTGCTACGGCCTTGATTTTATATTGGAAAGTAGTACCGATTTGCGCTGCACCGGTCCAATCCAGGGTGGCAACATCCGGGTTGATGGTTTTCAGCAGCGCGAATGCGCCGGAATCACCGGTTCGCCGGAAAACTTTATACCCGGAAATATTTGTAGCGGTATTGTGTTGCCAGCGTAATTCCACATGTCGCTCAAAGGCAGTAGAACTAAAATTTAAAGGCGTTGCAGGAGACTGACCCCAACATGTCGCAATGGATGAAAAGGTGAAAAAGAATATAAGTAGTAGTTTGTTCATGTATTGTTCTTTGCATTGTCCCTTTCAGTCGCGGTTTCATTTTTTAAATGAAAATTCGGCGACCGAAATATTTGGCAGGATGAAATTATGGGAAAACAGCAAGAAACATTCAAAAACACACCTCACCACTACTACGCCATGCCTAAATTAGACGTAAATGGTCAAAAACGCATCATAAACTCGGTCAAATTGGCATCTTCCGGTAGTCCTGTTTTTTTGCGCAGGCGGTAGCGTTTGTTTTCCACCCCTCGAATAGAGATATTCAGCAGTGGGGCAATCTCTTTGGAAGAGAGATTCATTTTTAAATAAGCGGCCAGCCGCAGGTCGCCGGGCGTCAGATCGGGGTAGTCCTGCATGAGTCGTTTGAAAAAATCATCGTGTACCCGATTGAAAGACGCTTCAAAAATTTCCCAGTCGTGGTCGGCTTCCAGGTGTTCGTCAATCCGGCGGATAATTTTCTGAATGGACCGCGCTTCGTGGGTTGATGCCAATAAATCATCCTTCAGGTTTTGCAAGGCCTCGTTTTTTCGAATCAGATTCAAGGCTGCATTCGATAGTTCGCGGCTTTTATTTTCTACTTCCAGCACCAGAATTTCGTGTTCTTTTTCTGCTTCCAGCCGTCGGCGTTGGCGTTGGAGCCGTCGGCGATTGGTAATTTCTATGGCCCAGAATATGCCTGCGGCCAACAGGCAATACATGAGAGTTGCCCAGGTGGAAAGATACCAGGGCGGATCGACCCGAAACGTAACAGATGTTTCCTCGTTTCCGGTATCCGTCCGAACCCGGAAGGTGTAAGTACCTGCGGGCAGGTTGGTAAACTCTTTTTCAGGCGTGGTTTGCCATGCAGACCATTGGGCGGTAAAATCGTCTAATTTCCAGGAGAATTTTGGAGGCCGTTCAAAAAAAGGGCAGGCAAACCGAAATAAAAGACTGTTTTGATTCCATTGAATCTGAATCTGCGCAGTACTATCCGGGAAAATCGATGCACCGTTGGGCATTTCGATGAGTCGGATACTGGGCGGTATAGTGCGCGCCTGCTGCTCTTTCCCTAATTGTTGCCGCTGCAATAATGCAAACCCGTTCTCGAGGCAAAAGAGATACGTTTGGGGTTGCAGCGCTATAATATTTTCAAATCCGGGGATGAGCGAAAGTAGCAGACTAAAGGTTTTTCCTCCGGAGATCAGTCGAATGGCATTACTGTCCAGGATGAAATAATCATCTCCCGCCCCGGGCAGCCATTTTTGACGATAAAGCGGTTGGGTAATTGGAATAAACCGGACGGTGTCTGCCGATGCCATCAAACGTAGTGGTGCAGGGTCGGCATTGACGACTACATCCTGTCCAATCCGCGCCAAACCCAGATTAAAATCGGAAGACAATTTATCCGCCCGTGTAAAAACCCGGAATTCGTTCACTTTCGACAGGTCGTCACTCAGGCGCAGGCGATAAAGCCCCCGATTGGGATGAACGCCCCACAAATTACCATCTGTATCAAAAACCGTTTTTTTTAGGGGCTCTCCAAATCCGCTTATCCGTTTGCCAAATCTCCATTGACCCAATGCGTCTTTATCAAAGCATATCAATCCGGTGTACGTACTCTGTACCAGGATATCGGGGCGATCCGGCACCTGTAACGTACACCACCCTCCCGTTACATCGGATATTCTTCGGGCTACATTGTTTTTGTCAATGATAAATGTACCGGCATTGTGTCCGCAAATCAATTGATTATCAAACACCTGTAAATCCCATACCTGCCCTTGAGTACCCTCCACCAACCGGAATGCCTGCGAACTGTTGTACACGCCATTGCGTACAAAAACACCCTGATTGGTGCCAAGGTAAAGCCGGTCGAGCCACTGGGCTGCGGTGTAAACAGAACCGATTTTGCCGGTTTGGTCATTAAAAAAAGTAAGCGGTGAACAAAGGGCAATAAAATCGATACCCCGGTCGAGCCCAAGCCACAGGTTTCCATCTAACCCTTCCAGCATAGAAAGCACTGTATTGTTTTGAAGTCCATTGGAGCGGTTGATCTGGTGTAAAAGATTTCCGGATGTATCCAGAATATAGGCACCGTTGAGGATGGTTCCAATGGCCCATCCGCCTTGTTGCAAAGCGATGGCTTTATTCAACTGATTCTTCCGCAGTTCTTCATTCAGGGG
>JBBQLD010000359.1:0-5101 GCA_038327555.1 Chitinophagales bacterium | reverse complement strand
CCCAATCTCGAGAAATGACCCAGCCCCCCCCAGATCCCCCATGTCCAAAACCGTCGGCCTATTTATGGCTGGCACTATCCCGCTTGTTGGCTTTCATGTCTGGCTCTGTGTGTTCGTAACTGGCTATCGATCCAAGATCAAACTTAGCGATAAAGACAAACGACTACTCCCCTTGCTCGTAAAAAAAATGGGCGAATGGGCACTTGAGTCCTGGGCATACACCGAATTTGTGGGCGAAGGCGAGTACCTAAGCGGTATAGATATGGTCATTGCTACCGGTAGCAACAATACTGCGCGCTATTTTGAGCAATATTTTGGCAAATACCCACACATCATCCGTCGAAATCGCAATGCCGTAGGCGTGTTGAGTGGCATGGAAACGCCAGCAGAACTCCATACCCTTGGTGAAGACATTTTTTCCTACTTCGGCCTGGGTTGCCGCAACGTGAGCAAAATCTACGTGCCGCATGGCTACCAGTTCGATGCACTGCTCGAAGCCTTGCATGAATACCGGGAAATTATCCACCACGACAAGTACAAAAATAACTTCGACTACAATTTTACGCTTTATATCATGAACGCGTTGCCACACAAAAACAACGGCTGCCTGCTCCTGAAAGAAGACACCGCACTACACGCCCGAATCGCTTCGGTCAACTACGAATATTATGACGAATTGCAGGATTTGGACGCGCTTTTGGGCGAAAAACGCGATGAAATTCAATGCGTTGTGGGTAAAATAAAGGTCGACGGATTTACCGTTTTGCCCTTTGGTCAGAGTCAGAAACCTACCTTGATTGACTATCCTGACGGGGTGGATGTGATGCAGTTTTTGACTACTTAGATCTTGTTACCTCAGGCGTTCTTAAGCTCAAGCCAAGCTGCGCCCAAATACTCCGGCAAATCTCCCGCTATCATGGCCTCATGTCCAAGTTTCAAAGCGGCAAAATCTCCAGCAGATCCATGCAGATACGCCCCCAGTAATGCCGCAGCTTTGGGCGGATACCCTTGTGCAAGCAAACCCGTGAGAATACCGGTCAAAACATCCCCTGAACCACCGGTTGCCATGCCAGGATTGCCCGTTGAGTTGAACCAGCATTCCCCATCCGGGCAGGCGATTGCGGTGTTCGCGCCTTTCAACAAAATAAAAACACCGTGTTTCTCCGCCATTTTACGTTGTAAATCATTTCGTTGGAAGTCATTTTCAGATTTCCCAAAAAGCCGTTCAAACTCTTTAGGATGCGGCGTAAGGATGGAGTTTTTGGGTAAATAATTCCACCAAAGTGGATTTTCTGAAAGGAGGTTAAGCGCGTCGGCATCTATGACCATTGGCCGGGTATAAGTTCGCAAAAGTGCTTGCAAGGCATCTGCTGTTTCAGGTTCTTTTCCGATGCCCGGGCCTACCCCAATACTTGAATAGGCTTGCAAATCAGGTACTTCCGCCCAATATTTCGCCCGATGATCTGCGCTAACCATTGCTTCAGGCACTGCCATTTGTAAAATGATATTCCCAGATCGTGGCGCATGAACGGTCAGCAAACCCGCTCCGGCACGCAGACAAGCTTTTGCAGCCAATACCGCTGCGCCCATTTTACCAAAACTTCCAACGATCAACAATGCATGACCAAATGTGCCTTTGTGCTCGAATTTTAGCCGAGGCCGATAATGGGATAATGCATCATTTTTGCTCAAAAAATGGTAGATAGACGAGGTTTTTTGCTCAAAACCAAGTTGGAGACCAATACTTCGGAAGCTCCACTCCCCCACCCTTGCTGCATTTTCTGGAAAGAAAAACGCCAATTTGGGTCGCTCAAAACTGAAGGTTTGGTTAGCATGAACGACTACGTTTCCAGGCGTATGGGCATCTGCAAAAAGCCCGCTAGGCAAGTCAATTGCAAGCAATTTATTGGGCAATTGATTCAGAAATTCAACTACTTGCACCCATTCCCCATCTAAGGGCCGATTGAGCCCAGAGCCAAAAAGCGCATCCACAACAATTGCTTTTGAATCAATATCCGGCAATGCTTGTGCGCTTTTAAGCCAGACCACCTCGACATTTTCGTGCTGAGGCAAAAGTGCAATTTGTGCATCAAAATCGGCACTGTGCTGCGCTGCGAAATCACATACCACTACCTTCGTGCCGAAACCAAGCCAGTGCAATAATCGGGCTACGGCTACTCCGTCTCCACCATTATTGCCTGTCCCACAAAAAATCACAAGCGGCGTAGTAGTATTCGGGTAGGTCTCTACGAACCAATCGGAGAAAACCTGCGCAGCTCGATTCATCAGACCTACTGATGTAATTGGCTCATTTTCAATTGTATAAGCGTCAGATTCACGCGTTTCTTTAGCAGAATAAATTCTCATAATAAAAAGGCTGGAGCGTAGTTCTGGCTGTTTTGGAACAATATCCCGGTGGACAACATGCAAAATCAATTTTTCAAGGGCCTAAAAGTAGTCGAATTTGCGAGTGTTTTGGCTGGACCTGCCATTGGAATGTTCTTTGCAGAACTCGGTGCAGCGGTTATAAAAATCGAAAACAAATTTACTGGCGGCGACGTGACCAGAGCCTGGAAACAAGTTTCTGAAGACCAAAACTCGCCTATTTCTGCCTATTGGTGCAGTGTGAACTGGGGCAAAAAACATTTATTTTTAGACCTCAAGGATCCAGCCGACCGAATTCAGGCGTTTAACATAGCTGCAAGTGCGGATGTGGTCATTTCAAATTTCAAACCTTCTTCTGCCCGAAACATGGGTTTTGATGCTGAAACCCTTCGACATGAAAACCCGCGATTAATCTACGCCCAACTCAATTCCTATGCTGATCCTGAAGACGAGAGCCCTGCCTTCGACGCGATTTTACAAGCTGAAGCAGGCTTTCTTTACATGAACGGGGAAGCAGATCGCCCGCCAGTAAAATTACCCGTTGCGCTGATAGATATTTTAGCCGCACATCAACTGAAAGAGGCCATCTTGCTGGCGCTGCTGCATCGCGAACGAACGGGCGAGGGTAGTCTGGTAACCAGCTCACTCCTGGAATCCGCGCTCGCCTCGCTCGCCAATCAAGCCAGCAATTATTTAATGAACGGACACATCCCACAACGAATGGGAACTAAACATCCGAATATTGCCCCTTACGGCGACACCTTTCTTTGTGCTGACGGACAAACACTTTTGCTTGCAGTAGGTACAGCGCGGCAGTTTTCTCACCTTTGCGCGGTTTTAAAATTAGAAGAATTGCTGCAAAACCCTGAATTTCAAACCAATACGGCCCGTGTCAAAAACCGGGAACAGCTGAATACATTGCTTGCAGAACGTATCGCGAAAATGACTTTAAATGACGCAATGACAAAATTCCGCATTGCAGGTGTGCCTGTTGCTCGTATTCGTGACATGAAAGCAGTGTTTGAATTGCCTGCAGCCCAGGACATGATTTTGGAAGAAAAAATGGAAGACGGAACACTGACCAAACGCGTAAAAACAATTGCCTTTAAAATCAGTTAGGAAAAAATGGAAAAAGAACAAATTTTGAACGCCCTCCGTAAAGTCCGTGATCCACAAACTGGGCGCGACATCGTGACGGCAAATATGATACAAGACCTTGTCATTGAAGGGAATAACGTCAATTTTAAACTGGCGATTCCCAGCCTTCAAATGCAAGGTAAGGCTGAGTTGAACTTTGCTTGCATTGGAGCAATAGTCGAGGTTTTCCCACAAGCACAGGTTAATGCGCACTTTGTGGCAAAAGCTACAGACGGGATTGCGCCACCGAGTGCCGTACCACAAATCAAACACATTATCGCCGTGGCAAGTGGCAAGGGAGGCGTGGGCAAAAGCACCGTGGCGGTCAATCTTGCCCTCGGACTCAAACAATTGGGTGCCAGAGTCGGCCTCCTTGACGCCGATGTGTACGGTCCGAGTATTCCAACGATGCTCGGGCTTGTAGGCGCAAGGCCCTTGGTACGCGACATCACGGGTGTACCTAGAATGATCCCGCTAGAGGGCCACGGGATTCCATGTATCAGCATTGGCTTTATCATTGAGCCAGAGCAAGCTGTCGTGCTTCGCGGCCCACGTTTGGCGGCCATCATCAAGCAGTTTGTCAGCGAGGTTTTATGGCCCGAACTTGATTTCCTCATCGTAGACCTTCCTCCGGGCACGGGCGATGTACAACTCACCCTTGTACAAACCGTGCCAGTTACAGGCGCGGTGATTGTTACCACCCCACAGGACGTTGCCTTAGCAGACGCAGTCAAAGCGGTGAATATGTTTTTGCTCGATCAAATTAACGTCCCAATTTTGGGCGTGGTGGAAAACATGTCTTGGTTTACACCCGCTGAACTGCCTGATAATAAGTACTTTATCTTCGGACAAGGCGGCGGGAAAAAGCTGGCTAGAGAAAGTAAAACTGTGTTGCTGGGCCAAATCCCGTTGGTACAAAGTGTACGTGAGGGTGGCGATGCTGGGATGCCAGCAATTCTTCAAAAAGACAACCCACTTGTCGCCAATGCATTTTTGGAAGTTGCCAAAAATGTATTGCGACAAGTGGGTGCATTAGTGGGGTGACCTGTTTTAAAAAGACACCACAAACAGCCCTTCTTGGAGCACAATTTTTATGGTTGGTGTATCCGGATTGTAGAAAACACCCGAAAAAATCGCTTTTTGCCTTGCATCAGGAAAACTGTTTTCTAACAATTCTACGGTGCCGGAGGCCGCAACCCATTTATTATGGGGAAATTCTTGTTCAAACCTGACAATTGAACCAATAGGATAGGTTCCAGCAGGAATTCCCCAAGGGATCTCGAACCTAAACCAATCGCTGCTTGGAAAATTCAAATTATTCATAAAAAACCAGTCTATTTGGCCACCGGACATATCAGCCCCATATTCTGAGGGGAGCCATGTATTCTGGTCTATCTGAAGATTGAACTTTAGGTTGGTTGCCGCTCCAAAAACTTCCTTGTAATCAATCTCTGATATTTCTCCACTTTGAACGATCAAACTTTGGCCGTTAGAACTCAAATTAGCCTCGAAACTCAAAGAAATCTGATGCTCAATTGGATTCACGTTCACCATTTCAATATCTCCATCCCCTTCAAAG
>JBBQLD010000358.1:0-5114 GCA_038327555.1 Chitinophagales bacterium | reverse complement strand
ATGTCAATCCGCCCAGTTTCTGGCTCTACGCCATAAAAAGAGGGGTTATATACTTTTCCCGAATAATTGAGCGCAAAACCATGTGAAAGATGCCCTCCATGGGCAAGATTGAACCCAAGTATTTTGTCGCCAGGTTCAAGGCAGGCGAGGAAAACAGCCGCGTTGGCTTGTGCGCCAGAGTGTGGTTGCACATTGGCCCATGCTGCGCCGAAAAGTTCTTTTAGGCGGTCAATCGCAAGTGTTTCTACTTGGTCTACCACTTCACAACCGCCGTAATAACGTTTGCCAGGATACCCTTCCGCATACTTATTGGTCAGGCAGGTACCCATGGCATCCAGGACGGCTTGGCTGGTGAAATTCTCGGAGGCAATGAGTTCCACCCCGCGTCTTTGGCGGTCGAGTTCTTTTTGAATCAGTGAAAAAACGATATCAGACATGGGGCAAATGTATAGAATATCAAATGTCTTTGGTAGAGAATGTTAATTCAAATGCCAAAAGAAGAGCGGTTTAGCTGGAAGGAGCCCAGAAACAGTCACAAAAGCAATTTTAGCTTTCAAACTGCTGATACTCCACCATCTAAACCGCTCCAATACTTTACAAGTTAATGCTAAAAGGACAAGTTGACTTGGTGTCGAAACTCCAAGGTCAAAATATCCACAGTCATTTGACTTTTTACTTAATCAAAGTTTTGAATGCAGCTTCGTTGAGAATTACCGGGTACTCTTTGCGGAGGTCTTGTATCCACTTTTTCTCCAAAAAGTCTTGGTAATCAGCGACGGCATAACCACGTGCTTCTGCGAGTACTTTTGGGGTCGGAGGGACGATTTCTTCAATTTTAAGGAAAGAAGATGTTCTAGTTGTTGTATCTGTTTTAGCAACGGTCATGTCGCCAGCTTTCCAAAGGGTGCCCAGGTCTTTGTTTTTATCCTTTTCGTAAAGTTTTTCCAAAACAGAAACCACTTCGGGTTTGCCTTTTTTGTTGAACTTCTTGAGTACAGCAGCGGTAGGCTTAATCGCTGCGAGTTCGCGCACTTTGGCGAGTACCTTTTGATCGTCAGTTTTGACGGTATAGAAGATGACTTTTGCGCGTTCGTTCCATTTGTACTTCGAGGCGAGCTCCTCATTGTAGTACTTTTGAAGTCCTATGGTATCATTGTTGGCACGATCCCAGACGTTCTGTTTTAAGGCTTCGAAGAGCAAAATACCCTCTTCGTATTCACGCATTAGTGATTTAAACTCTGGGTATTTCCGGTCTAACTGGCTCTCTTCGAACGACATAGCAGTTTCGTCGCCCCAGGTTTTGTAGAGTTTATTGATGGTTTCTTGTACTGGATAGCCTGCGCCGCGCATACGGTCGCGACCAGCGCGTTGGGAATAATCTTCAAAGTCGGCTACTGTGTAAACCTTATTTTGGCCATAGCGGAAAAGCACGTCTTGAGGCTTGGCTGGATCAGGCTTCCATTTGAAGGTGTGAAATACCGTATCCAATTGTTTGCCTGACCAGGCTGCGAGCACTTTTTGGTCTTCTGTATAACCACCGTCTTTTTTGATCCGGCTAATGATCGCTTGTTTGGCTGCCTCGCTGCGGCTATCTCGTTTGATCCGCTCAGAAAGCCCGCGTTTGAGTTGGTCGAAGCTTGCAACAGGACGACGACTTTTGCGCTGAATGATGTGCCAACCCAGGGTTGTTTCTACCAATTTGGAATAATCACCATCTTTTTCCAAACCAAATGCAGCATCTTCAAATACCCTTTGGTAGCGATTGATTCCGAAAAAGCCAATGTAACCGCCTTTGGCAGCGGTAGTTTTGTCGTCAGAGTAGTTTAAGCTGGCTGTTTCCCATTTTTCACCCGCCAAAAGGGTGTTGTAAGCACTATCCGCACGCATTTTCTTCAGTGCGTTTTTCTCAGGAGTGTCCCCTTTTCGGATCAGGATTTGATTTACCTCAACTTCGCCACGTGCAGGGCGAGATGCATTCACGCGCAACAAGTGATAACCAGCGTTAGAACGAACGGGCCCAACTACATCACCGATTTTGGCACCGTAAATAGCCTTTTCTACCTCATAATATCCGTCAGGAAGCATAGCGGTGATGAACCCAAGGTTGCCACGGTTTTCTTTTACCGACTTGTCTTCAGAACTATCCAAGGCCATTTTGCTGAAATCTGCACCTTTTTTGATCATTTTTGACCAATCAAGGGCGCGGTTATAAGCACGGAGCGTATCAGCAGCAGGTCTGTTGCGATCACAATTAACCAGAATATGGCTGACATCCAGATCTAGTTGCATCCGATCAAAAGCTTCGCGGATTAGTTTTTCGGTTACTTCCTTGTCTTCCAGGTAAGACTTTGCAAGTTGTTTTTTATACCCATCTAATTCACTGTTAAGGGAAGCAATGGTATCCAACTTCATGTCGCGGGCTTTCTGCACCTTGAGTTTGAAATTGGTGTATAGTTCAAGGTATTCGCGCAGGCTTTTTTCCGAAAAGTCGGCCTTGTCCTGATTTGTTTTGGAATAGATGTATTTGAATTCGGATGTAGTTACCGGGGTGCCTTTCACCGTGAAAAGCGTAGCGTCATTTTGGGCAAAAGCCGAGCAGGCCAGAAATATCATAGCGGCTGCAGCAAACAAGTTTTTGAACATACGGAGAGGTATCGATTGGTGTTTTTTGTGAAAATTGCTTAGAAAATTAGAGAAGAAAAAGCTCCTTCGACAACCCAATGGCCAGTAAAGGAGAGTTTAAAAGCCTGCAAAAGTAGGAAAGCACATCCTAACTCGGGAAGAGTGCGCTGTTTTTAAAAAATGTTAACAGCGAAATGACAATCTGGGGCAATAAAAGGGTATGCCGGATTTTTCAAATTAGTCCGAATTGGCAAAAACTGCCTAACTTTCCGACCAGATTCTAACCGATTCAATAAGTTTTTAATCAATGCTCCACCTGCTATCCCTATGGCTTTATGCCGCTTTTTGGCCAAATTTTGCCACGCAGCCGCTCCAATTGATCAAGCCTGTAAGTCCAGATTCAACATTTGTTGAACATTGCGGTATTTCACATTTGCAGGGCTTCAATCCACCAAGCCAAAAAACAAGCAAAGCGGCCGCGCTCCCTTGCTTGAGTGGCATCATTAATCAGTACACGCCCATAATAGGTTTTGGCTGCGACAGTAGTACGCTGCAGGTTGGTCTATTAACAGGTTTTGCAGCAGGGGACAAAGTGCTACTCATTCAAATGCAGGTGCCGCAGGTAGATCTTTCCAATACAGCGAGTTTTGGAACGCTGCTAAATTCTACCTGTATTGGAAATTACGAATTTAACCGGATTCAAAGCCTTGGGGGGAACACCATCCAATTACAATTTGCCCTAACTCGGCCTTACGATCTGAGTGGCAAAGTGCAATTGGTGCGGGTTCCCGAGTACGATTCAGCTATAGTTTGCGGTATCACCTGCCTGCCTTGGAATGGCACGATTGGAGGAGTATTGGCCTTAGATGTAAAAAATCAATTGGTACTATCAGGCAATGTTGATGTTAGTGGCAGAGGCTTTCGGGGCGGTAATGTGGAGGTAAATGACATTCCGTGGGTATTTGGGGAACAACAGTACTTCTATGGTCAGGTATCCACTTTGGCAGCAGAAAAAGGAGAAGGGATCGTTGCCATTCCAGTGGATTTTTCTTTTGGACGTGGTCGAGCGGGTAATGGCGGCGGTGGCGGCAATGCACACAATGCCGGCGGCGGCGGCGGCGCCAATGCAGGTGCTGGCGGTAATGGAGGACTGGAAATCACTAATTTCCCGGCCTTGCCCACGCCCAATACCGATGGTATAGGCGGCCAAAAATATTTTGATAATCAATTTAATAAAATCCTTTTAGGGGGCGGTGCTGGCGCTGGCCATGCCAACGAATCCCGTGGCACTTCTGGAGGATCGGGAGGCGGAATTATTTTGGTGTTGGCTAATACCCTGCTAACCAATAATTTTAAAGTGCTGGCCAATGGCATCGATGTATTCGGCGGTCAGGAACAAAATGACGGTCAAGGTGGCGGCGGCGGCGGCGGAACGGTGGTGCTTCAAATTGGGCAAATCAATGGAATCTTGACTTGTGAACTCAAAGGCGGACGGGGTGGTTCTAACCCATACACTCCTGATTTTCAGTTGCATGGACCAGGCGGCGGCGGCGGCGGTGGCAAGCTCTTACTCACCCAAAATTCGCCAAACCTAATACCAAACTTGCAGGGGGGGATAAACGGGCTCACCAGTCAAAATTTTACCAACGGCGCTATGCCAGGTGAAGCGGGTAAAATACTGGTCGGCTTTGTGCTCCCAGAAGGTACTGAGCCTGCACATCCAGTTTCAGATAACCTGTTGCTTGCCGTACAGTCGCCCGTTTGTTCGGGCAATTCAAGCGGCCAAATTTCCATTTTGCAGTCCACGGCACTGGCTTTTAGCTTGAATGGTAGTGCCTGGCAATCAGATAGTGTTTTTGCTAATTTAGCTCCTGGTGTTTACCAAATTAAACTTCAATTCTCGGGCGGCTGTACCTTGGATACCCTTGCAATCCTGAATGCGCCTACTCCCGTGTTGGATTCGCTTTTGTCCGTTTCAAATACAGGTTGTACCGGAGATGGTGCAATTGCAATTGCTGCGGTATCGGGCATCGCGCCGTTTGAATTTCAACTTAATGGGGGGACTTGGCAGTCGAGTGGACTGTTTTCGAACTTGAGTGCAGGGGATTATTCCATCACGTTGCGCGACGCTGCAGGGTGTAACCACATTAGTAATTATTTGGTGATTGGGGCGCCTTTAGTCTCAGATTCGCTGGTGTTGCTGATGGATGCAACCTGTGTTACGGGAGGAGAAATTGTGGTGTCTGCCTTTTCTGGCACTGGCCCTTTTGAATTTCAACTCGATAGTGGAGCCTGGCAATCCAACGGTTTGTTTTCAAATTTGCCGCCTTCAAATTATTCGATTACGCTACGCGATGCAGCAGGTTGTACGCACACGAGTGATTATTCGATCGCTGCGCCGCCACCCGTTGATATTTCATTGCTGTCGTTGGTGGATGCGACCTGTGTTGCTGGGGGATCAATAACGGTGTCTCCGATTGCCGGCACTGGCC
>JBBQLD010000357.1:0-5117 GCA_038327555.1 Chitinophagales bacterium | reverse complement strand
ACAAAGTATCAGTTCAAAAGAGTCGAACAAACCGTCAAAGACTTCGTGCCCCTGCCACTAGTGCCGCGTCCAGTGAATAACGTATCATTTGACGGACCTATTTTGCGCTCAATTTCGTTATTCGTCGGTTAATCCCGAACGCTTTCGGGATCGCCCTCCTCATGCCTAATTGAGCAAAAAATATGCCTCGCCAAACTGATATGTGATTTACTGGACGCGGCACTAGATTTTCTTGCTCCGCAAGAGGGATGTTTTTTGACAGGATTTACAAGATTATAGCAAAAAAACACCTAAAAATATGAAAAGTGGGAGAAGTGGCCGAATTTGTCTTTTTGATGAGCGGATGTAATGAAAAACACCTAATTTTGTAAAAAAACACATCATGGTATTAGAAAGAACTGCAAACGAAGTCATAATAAGGCTTCCAGGTAATATTAACTGGGAGGACTTGGAACTTATGATAAGGTTTATCAAGTACAGAGAAAATATCTCCAAGAGTAAGGCTACACAAGAGGATATAGATAAGTTGGCAAGAGAAGTCAATAAGCAATGGTGGGAGGAGAACAAACACCGTTTCCCTAAACAACCATGAAGATAGTAGTTGACACGAATATTATTTTTAGCGCGATTTTGAACCCCTCGGCCACGATTGGACAAATATTAATCTACGGCCAGCGGCAGTTTGACTTCTTTGCCCCCAATTTGGTAAAAGATGAGATAAAGAGGCATCGAAGTAAGTTAATTTTGCTGTCAGGAAATATCAATAATGTAACTTTTGAAGATATTAGGGAAGAAATATTTAGTTGTCTCAAATTTGTTTCAGAAGAGCAGATTCCTTTTGATTTTTGGCATAACGCTATCCCAATAGTACGCGATACAGACATGGATGATATCGCTTTCGTAGTTCTATCTGAATATTTGGATGCCCGATTGTGGACAGGTGACAAGAAATTATCTACTGGGATTGAAAAGCATGGATTTAACCGAGGCATCATTACTGAAGAATTATCCAAAATGAGATTTCCAGTTGAATAAATATGCTGCCATCAATGCACTACTTTTCAAAGCCGATTAAGCGCGGCCACGTCAGTATTGCTCGCGATGAACAGGAACCGATAGGGGTATAAATCCTGTTCATCCTGTCAATCCTGTAAATCCTGCTCATCCTGTAAATCCTGTCAAAAAAATCAAGTCCAGTCATTAGTCACCAGTTTTACTCACCCTAAGTTTTAAAAACCTGCGAGGCTTATTAGTCCGTTTACCCCACCACCACCAGATACTTGTTCTTCTTCCCGTTTTCCACCATCAAAAACTTGCCGTGGAGTAGGTCCGCAACCGTAATAATCACGCCTAAATACCCAACTTTTTGCTTATTTATGGAAATAGTGTTGGCTTGTATAGCTCTTTTAACTTCGCTCCGACTCTCCAGTATCCCTGTAGTTTCAGACAGGAAATCAAGGATATTTAAACCGTTTTTAAGGGTAGAAATCGCTATTTTAGGTGCCGGAATTTCCTCTGCCACTTCCGCCAAGGTATCTGCGCCAAGGCTACGAAGGGTATTTGCATCAGCTTTTGGGTCGAAAAGGAGCTTGGATACTGCCAGCACAGATTCGAAAACCTCTTGGCCATGAATGCGGACCGTTAGTTCTTCGGCAAATACTCGTTTAATCTCCTGGGCCGTCTGGCGGGCTTCTATGTTTTCAATCTCCTCCTTGTTTTTCAAAGAGAAATAGCGCAAAAACTTGGGCAAATCCCGGTCATCCGCATTGAGCCAAAACTGGTAAAATTTATAAGGCGTGGTCAGCTTTGCATCAAGCCAAATATTGCCCTCTTCGCTTTTGCCAAATTTCATACCATCCGATTTGGTCAACAATGGCGTTGTCACGGCAAATAATTTAGACTCGTCAATTTTACGCGCCAACTCCACTCCTGCAGTGATGTTGCCGAATTGATCAGAGCCACCCATCTGGACGGTAATGCCGTGGTTACGATGCAGCAATACAAAATCATAGCCCTGCAATAGCTGGTAGCTAAACTCTGTAAACGAAATACCCGTCTCGCCTTCAATGCGCCGCCGCACACTTTCTTTCGACATCATGTAGTTGACAGTCAAGTACTTACCCACATCGCGCAGGAAGTCCAGGATGTTCATGTCCTTGTAAAAATCATAGTTATTGACCAGGATTGCATGGTTCGGGGTAGTAGGGTTAAAGTCTAACAGCCGTTTCACTTGTTCGGCTTGATGCGCCGTATTGTGATCCAGTACATCGAAACTTTTTAGATCTCGTTCCTTGTCCCTGCCGCTTGGATCTCCGATACGTCCCGTAGCGCCACCCATAAGTATAATAGGCTGATGACCAGCACGTTGCAGAAAGATGAGGAGCATAATTTGGACGTAATTGCCAATCGTCAAGGAAGGAGCCGTTGGGTCAAACCCAATATACGCCCTTACTATTCCTTTGTTAAAATGTTCTTCCACACCGTGCGTTACGTCGTGGATGAGGCCGCGCCAGCGGAGTTCTTCGAGAAAGTTGTGATTGGCTGCCATATTATATTTTGGATTGGAATAGATTTTGGACGGGGGGCAAAATTAAGATTTGTCTGGCAAAGACTTTACCCTTACACCGCAAACTTGAAGAAAGTTTCAATTTTTGTTCCGTTTGGGCGAACAAGTGACAAAAATGCTCGACGATTTGACATTCTTGCGACTTGAAGGTGTTTTTTGACAGGGTAAACAGGATATACAGGATTTATAGCCCTATTTGATCCTGTTCATCCTGTCAATCCTGTCAAAAAAATCTACTTGTAAAACACCTATATCCTGGTCAAAATCACTCAATGGTTTTTCTTACCAAACCATTCGCCTATTTTTGCCTCCAAGCCCTGCTCAATACTTATCGTGGACAACTTTCCTTTCGACAAACAATTTGACTCTTCCGACTGCGGTGCGGCGTGTCTGCGCATGATTGCGCGGTATTATGGCCGGTTTTACTCGATTGAGTTTTTGCGTCAACTTTCGCATACCGACAAGGTGAGTGCCTCCTTAGCTGGTATTGCAGAGGCCGCTGAAAAGATCGGGTTTCGCACTTTGGGTGCTAAAACAGGGTTTAACCGACTTTCTACCGACATTCCATTGCCCTGTGTGGCCCACTGGAAGCAGGATCATTTTGTGGTGGTGTATAAAATTTCAGGCGGGAAAGTATACGTTGCAGACCCTGCTGCTGGAAAAGTACAATTGAAGGAGCAGGATTTCCTGAATGGTTGGATCAGCGATGTCGTGAATACTGAACCGCAAGGCATCATGCTGTTGCTGGAAACTACTCCGGAGTTTTTTGACCGGGTAGAGGAAAAGACTAATCGTTCGGGGTTCAAGTTTTTATGGCCGTATTTGGGTCAGCACAAGCGCTTGATTTGGCAACTGGCGATCGGACTGTTGCTCGGTAGCCTGATCCAACTGGCGTTCCCATTTTTGATGCAGGCTTTGGTAGACAAGGGCGTTCAATTGCGCGAGCTCAATTTCGTTTATCTCATACTCGCTGCCCAAGGCGTGCTTTTTGTGAGCCAGGTAGCTGTGGAGTTTATTCGAGGCTGGATTTTGTTGCACATTGGCACACGGATCAACATCAATTTGGTATCTGATTTTCTGCTAAAATTGATGCGACTGCCAATGTCATACTTTGATTCAAAGATGACGGGCGATTTACTTCAACGAATCTACGACAATGAACGGGTGGAACGTTTTCTGACCTCCTCCTCTTTGGTGACGATTTTCTCCTTGGTCAATCTGCTGGTGTTTGGTGGAGTTTTACTGTTTTATAATCAACTGATTTTCTTTATTTTCGCTATGGGTGCCATCGGGTATTTTGGCTGGGTATGGCTTTTCCTGGCACGGCGACGCTTGCTGGATTACCGCCGTTTTGAGCAAATGGCAGAAAATCAAAATGCGCTCATCCAACTCGTGAATGGCATGCAGGAAATCAAACTGCACAATGCTGAACGGCAAAAACGTTGGGCTTGGGAGCGGATTCAAGCACGCCTTTTCCGGGTGAATGTCCAATATCTCTCCACCGATCAGGCCCAGCGCGCAGGTGCAGCTTTCATCAATGAGGGAAAAAATATCGTCATTTCAGTATTGGCGGCACAGGCCGTAATTAACAACCAAATGAGCTTGGGGGCAATGCTGGCCGTTCAATATATTATTGGTCACATGAACGGGCCGCTCGAATCCTTAGTCCAATTTATTCTCCATGCACAAGAGGCTAAAATCAGTCTCGAACGCATGAATGAAATCCACCAGCGGGCCGACGAAGATGCAAATGAAGATGCAAAAGTGGGCGAACTTCCAAGATCCGCTGAACTAGCCATGCAAAATATATCGTTTCGCTATGGCGGACCACAAGATCCTTGGGTACTAAAACACGTTGATCTTCATTTTCCCCATGGCAAAACAACTGCCATTGTAGGCACTTCTGGTTCCGGCAAAACTACCCTGCTCAAACTCTTGCTCAATTTCTACACCCCTCAGGAAGGTAGCATCCGGCTAAATGACCTGAGTCTCGACAGTTTTCACCATAAAGTCTGGCGTGCAAACTGCGGGGTAGTTATGCAAGACGGGTTCATTTTTAATGACACCATTGCCCGAAATATAGCGCTGGGCGAGGAAAATATTGATCGTGTTCGACTCTTGGAAGCGGCAAAGACCGCTAACATTCATTCGTTTATCGAGATGCTTCCCCTGGGTTACAATACCAAAATTGGGCAGGACGGCACCGGCCTTAGTCAGGGACAAAAACAGCGATTGCTCATCGCCCGTGCGCTCTACAAAAACCCGAAATATATCTTCTTTGACGAGGCGACCAATGCCCTGGATGCACACAATGAGCAGGTAATTATGCGCAATTTGGAAGCTGCCTTCAAGGGAAAAACGGTGGTGATCGTGGCGCACCGTCTCAGCACAGTTCGCAATGCAGATAATATTATCGTGCTGGAAAAAGGAGAAGTGCTGGAGCAGGGTACCCACCAGGAATTGACCAACAAACGAGGCGCATATTACCAATTGGTGCGCGAACAACTGGAATTGGGAACCTAGTGGCAGGGGCACGAAGTCTTTGACGGTT
>JBBQLD010000356.1:0-5134 GCA_038327555.1 Chitinophagales bacterium | reverse complement strand
GACGCGATGAATTAAGTATGAAGTATGAAGTATGAACTATGAACTATGAAGTATGAAGTATGAAGTATGAACTATGAACTATGAACTATAATGTATGAAGTATGAACTATGATGTATGAACGGAGGCGCTACACCTAGCATTCGTTCATACTTCATAGTTCATACTTCATACATTATACATCATAGTTCATAGTTCATACTTAAAACTTAGGTTAAGCAAATCAAAAACATCGTCGTTGACACCCCTATTTTGTGTTTTTCGGAGTTTTTACGCAAATTTTTTCAACAATGAACACTACAAAAATCCTCCTTTTCATTTTTAGCGCTTCGCTTGGTTTTGCTTGTAACCTGCCGATGAGCACGACAAGACCGAAAAGTGGCCCTGCAAAGACCCCTGCTAAGACTCATACTAAGACCCATACTAAGACCTATAAGGAAGCCACAGCGACTCCTTTCCGCAAAAAAGTGGTGGATTACAGTAAAAAATTCGTTGGCACCACTTACAAATATGCTGGTCAAAGCCCTAAAACTGGTTTTGATTGCTCTGGTTTCACCAGTTATGTCCTGAAAGAGTTTGGGGTGATGGCTTCTCCAGCTTCTGCCATACAGGCTTCAGAGGGTCGCTATGTAGCCCTGGGAAATGTGATGCCCGGCGATTTGATCTTTTTTGGTGAAAACAAAAATAAAATCTCCCATGTCGGGCTCGTGGTAAAACGTGGACCTGAAGGCATTACCTGCGTACACAGTACTACTAGTCGCGGGGTTATTGTGGAAAACATATCCCAGTCTACTTATTGGAAGTCAAAAATTCTGTTTGCCCGAGATCTGATTTCTGAAGATTAGGGTAGAACCTCAAAGGTTCTTTTGCTAAAAATCGATCCTGGCTGAAATAAATTATCGTAAGTTTTGGATAGCCTTGTAGCCGCATCGCGGCGTTGCATCTGTAGAAATCAAGCGATTTATGTGATGGAGGTGCATATCAACGCAACAAATTCTGCGGTGCTATGCACCACCGTATCTTTTGCATTGGTTTTGCTACAGACGCTACGCCGCGATGCGGCTATTAGGCTATCCAAAACGCACGTTAAATCAGGTAATAAGCTCATCAAAAGCTATCCCGAATCTGTTCCAGCAAACGCTGCATTTCCACTTTCCAGGCACGACTGCTGCCTACAAAATTGTTGTGCATAAAGCTAAAGATCAAGGTTTTGCCACTTTTACAAAGGACATAACCACTTAAACAATGCACTCCACTCATGCTACCCGTTTTAGCAAAAACGTATGGCTTGCCATCCTTGCCCCTATACCAGTCTGAGAGGTTGCCACTGACGCCGCCAGCCGGGAACAAGGATAATATTCGTTGGTGCGGCTGTTCCTTCCAAAGCTTCTGGAGTACTTGAGCGAGGCTTTGCGGGGTCATCAAGTTGTAGCGGGAAAGGCCGGATCCATCTACCCATCGGGGGCGCTGGGGGAGCTTGAAGAGCGTGCTGTCCAGCATCCATTTAATCATAGTGTCTTGCTGGAGCAGGTCGAATTTCATCCCGGCGCATACGAGCAGCATTTGTTCCGCAATGAAATTATCGCTCTGGTGCATCATGCGGCGGAGGACGGTATCGATAGGGGTGGAATAAAGCCTGCGCCATGGATATTCCTTCGAATCGCCTCCTGGAAATTCCGCATAAAAGAGTTCTGTGACGCTACGTTTTAGCGTGTCGCTCAAAAGTTCGCCCAGTAAAGTGGTTGGCGTGACATCTTCAAAGGAATCAAAACGCCTCAAACCGGGCCGGAATGGAATAGTTTGAACTTCCTGATCTGGAATGGAGTCAAAAGTCCAAACGTTGTTATCCTCAATCCTTTTGACCCCTAGAGATGGCTTTATTTCCCATCCTTGCGTGTAAAATCGATCAAAAAAGGTAGGCTCAACATGGAAATTTTGATTGGCACGCCCAGTAACCTCAAAGCAATTACCATAAATCGGCAGTGCACTTTTTTCTACCTGATATTGCTCATTATAATCATCCCAAGCCCAGCCAGGGCCAAACCGGCCTTCCTCAAAACGTCTGTGAAAGCAAAGCAACGGAACAGAAGGACGATACAGTACCCGTCGCGCCGTTTGCCATGCTTCAAACTTTGGGTGTAAAAAAGTAGGATCCCCTGTCCCGCGGAATACGATTGCATCCCCTGTCTCTACCACCTGCATCGCGGGCACCGAATCCCCCAGCACCTTTAAGCAAGTAGCCAAGGTTAGGATTTTCGTGTTCGAAGCGGGCGTAAAATACCGCGCTCCATTAAAATCAACCAAAGTCTTCCCTGTAACCGGGTCAAGGAGTGTAAAACCCGTAAAAGCTTTTAAAAACGTTGGAGCATGGGCGACTTCGTGTTTTATTTTTTGCGCGGATTGCTGCACTCGGCTTTTAAAAATCGCACAAGAGGGCAGCAGCAGCGTGAGCAGAAGGCATTTGAGGAGTGAGCGCATTTGACAATCGACAATAGGGCTTGTGTAGAAAGGATAGATGTTTGAAATAGCGCAGAGGCTATTTTTTGACAGGATTTACAAGATAAACAGGATTTATACCCCTATTAGATTCAGTTTATCTTGTAAATCCTGTCAAAAATCCCCCCATTGTCCTGCAGTCTGAACATTATCTTTTAGCCAGTTTACTATTAGAATACCCATACGCAAAATAAATCACCAGACCCGCCGCCAGCCAAATGAAAAACCCTAGCCAACTCTTGGCTGGTATCTGGGCCATCATGTACAGACACGACACCAGACCCAAGATGGGAATGAGGGAAAGGTTGTGTTTGAATGCCAGAAAAGCCATTGTTAAGCAGGTAAAGATGAACAACCACATCGGAATTTTGTGTTTGAATAAATGCCAGCCAGATTCATATTTTGCTTCTTCAGGCAGGGGTAATGCAGCCACCGTCTGGCTGTAATCATTTTCGTTTAAGGCCTCCAAATAATCAGCAACGACCCCGTTTGCTCCGGTGAAACCTACGCTATCCCGAACGGTAAGCACATTTTTAATTGCGGCCATCTGTGGCTCAGGAATATTTTGCAGAAGATCTTCCACGCCAAACATCTGCTGTTCGTTGGCCAGCCAGGCTTTTGTATCTGCCTCATAACGGGAGAACAAGAACGCAATTCCAGCCACCAAAGCCAGCGGATAAATCCATTTGGCATTCAGGTAGGGTGTCCGGAATTTTCCGCGTGGCGCATTGGGTTGCACTTGCAATTTCAACACCCCGCCACAAACCAAAACAAAGGCAAATAAAGTACCCATGCTGCACAAATCAAGCACCGTATCGCTGGGGATAAACAACATTGGCACGACAACGAAAAAACCAGTGACTACGGTAGCAAAGGTTGGTGTGCGATATTTAGGGTGGATGTATGAAAAGCGTTTGGGCAACAAGCCATCCCGGCTCATCGTCATCCAAATACGTGGCTGTCCAAGTTGAAACACGAGAAATACCCCCGCCATCGCCACTACGGCACTCACAGCAATGATGCCAGAAAACCATTTGAGGTTGATTTTGCTAAAAACATAGGCCAATGGATCATTGACATCCAGTTCTTTGTAACTCACCATACCCGTGAGCACCAAGGCAATAATGATGTACAAAATCGTACAAATGACGATAGAATACAACATAGCCCGAGGCAAATCTCGCTGCGGATTTTTGCATTCCTCAGCAGTAGTTGAAAGGGCATCAAAGCCGATGTAGGCAAAAAAGACCGACGAAACACCTGCCATAACCCCGCCAAAGCCATTCGGGACAAATGGGTGCCAGTTATCCGTATTCACATATCCAGCCCCGACAATGATAACAAGCAATACAACAATCAATTTCAGTACGACCATCAGGTTTCCTGCTGTTTTAGACTCTTTCATTCCAATGTACACCAGTGCTGTGATCAAAATCGACATCACAATAGCTGGAATATCAAGAATCACTCGAAACCCGCCAAATTTTGGCGCAATTTGCCAAGCTGCATAGGACTCACGTTGAGCCTGAGAGAAGTCAGCTTCGGTCTTTCCGCCTTTCAAAAGGGCCATGGCAGAATCATATCCAATGTGCGCCGACACGTAGTCTGTTGTGGCCCATTCAGAGATGTGCCAGCCAGCGCTGTCACATAAACCTGTGAAATAGCCAGACCAAGACACGGCTACTGTAATGTTGCCCACGGCATACTCCATTACCAAGGCCCAACCAATGATCCAGGCGACCAATTCGCCAAAGGCGACATAAGAATAGGTGTAAGCACTACCTGAAACAGGCACCATCGAGGCAAACTCTGCGTATGCAAATGCAGCAAATCCACAAGCCACGGCAGTAAATATAAACAGGAAAACTACGGCCGGGCCACCGTTGTAACTTGCTGATCCGATGGTACTAAAAATGCCCGCACCGATAATTGCCGCAATGCCAAATGCAGTTAGGTCACGAACGCCAAGATTTTTATCCAGGCTTCCTGAGCCGTGGATTTCTTCATTTTGCGCCGTCTTAATGGCATCATCAATAGATTTTTTGCGGAAAAGATTGTCAAGGAAAGCCATAGGAATAGGTTTAGGTTCTACTGTTTTGCGGGGCAAAGTAGCACGTTTGTTCTAATCCCTCAACACAGACTTTTCTAATATCGAAATTTTGGATCCTTCTGCCAGAAAAACAGATTTCGGCAAACCGGCCAATATTTCGCCAAACGCATCCCCGTACAAGCGCCCAAAGTCGCCAGAAATCTCATGTGAACGCACTTGATAAATATCCCAACGTGGATGTTGCACCTGATATTCATGGGTGCGTTGTTTGCCAGCTCGGGCATAACCCCAGTAATGTTCTGTGATAAATTCCGCCTCGCTACCTTGAACAATAGATTGAGCCTCAGAATCTGCTACCGCCGCCATTTTATACCATTCGCGCTTATGAAACGGCTTCCATTCGTAAGATACTACACGTCGCGCTTCGTTAAAATCCCAAGTGTGGCGCATTCGCTGGGTTTCGTAATTTTCCCTATAAACTACATTGGCAACTAAGGATATAGCAGGTTTTGGAACGATTTCTTTGATAAAAACGGCACCTCGCCGCCATACCTGCTGGCCTGTTGATTCGCTATTCGTCGCTTTACGAC
>JBBQLD010000355.1:0-5144 GCA_038327555.1 Chitinophagales bacterium | reverse complement strand
CACCGGGTGACTCAAACTCACCGGGTGCCTCAAAGTCACCCGGTGAGTTTGAGTCACCCGAACCCAAACAAAAGAAACCCCGCACTTTCAACGATTCAATTGCTATACTAATAAGGTCTTACACAAGAGCAATCAATAAACAGCAAGGTCGAAGTGGTGCGCTTTTTCGCGAGGATACAAAAGCCAAAACAGGTTGGATCGATGAATTTATTACAGTTGATCGTTATCGAAACGGCCCAAACGATTTTCGTGCTTTTCCCGACGATGAATATGGATGGTATTGTTTCAATTATATCCAGGAGAACCCTGTGGCAGCAAGAATGGTCAATCAGTCAACTGATTGGGAATATTCTTCCGCTCGAGATTATGCAAAATTCCGCAAAGGGACTTTATGCAACCAGGGTTTAGCTAAGGAGTTGTTGTTATTGCCATGACTGTATGCGTGCAGTTATGAAAGTTCCGTAAAACTTGAAACAAACTAAGACGAACTCACCGGGTGACTGACAGTCACCCGGTGAGTTCGTCTTAGTTTGTTTCAAGTTTTACGGAACTTTCCCTCCAAACCTTTCGTTTCTTTGCCCCTTAATTATGGAACAACAAAAATTCGCAATTGACAAAGAAAGACTTGGCGAGCGACGGGCTGCGCTTGAAATTTTGCGGGTGCGGCTCAAGCAGGATTTCGTCGGAATCGATGAGATCATCGACAGCCTGCTCGACTACATCCAGGTCTGGTATCTGATGCCTGAGGTGCTTACACGCCCTATTATCGTTTGTCTTTGGGGTATGACGGGGGTGGGCAAAACCGACCTGGTACGCCGGCTCGTGCAACACCTTGATTTTCAAGAGCGTTTTGCAGAAGTTGAGTTGGGTAATACGGACCAAACGACTTATTTCAGCAGCGTAAATGCCATCCTGAAATCTAATGGATTGGTGGATAGCCGCCCGGCCATTGTACTTTTTGACGAGATTCAGCGCTTCTATACCATTGAGCCGGATGGGTCGCCAGTGCAGGTTACCAAGTTCAATGACTTCTGGGAATTGCTCTCTGATGGTCGCCTGGCCAAGCGCGAAAAAGAAGATTTCGACTACTATATCTCTGATTTCATGTTCAACCAACGGCAGCGCAACCGCCGCCCGCCGGGAGAACCTGTGCCTCCCGAAGATCCCCTGCAAGACACCGTAGGCATCTGGGAAGCCCGAAATTTGAAAAAAATGTTGGAATTGGAAGACGACGTGCTCGATATCGCAGATATGAGTAAAAAACAGATGCTCGACATCATTATCGAAGCTAAGAGCCGTCGGCGTGTGTTTGAACCCATTGATTATTCTCAAATGCTGATCCTGATCAGTGGCAACCTGGACGAGGCATTTCAAATGGCCACCCACACCTCAGACAGCGAGGTGGATGCGGATATTTATCACGCTTTTACCAAAAAAATCACGGCTGTAGACATTAAAAATGCCCTTACCCGTCGGTTCCGACCAGAGCAAGTGGCGCGTTTTGGGAATATTCATCTCATCTATCCAAGCCTGCGCAAGGCAGATTTTGAATCGCTGATTCGTAAGGAAGTGGGCAAAATTATTGGCAAAACGGAAGAGCGGTTTCAGGTGAAAATTCAGGTCTCAGACCATGTTTTTGCCTTGATTTACCGCAACGGCGTATTCCCGGTGCAAGGGGTTCGACCAGTATTTAGCAGCGTGACCGATATTTTAGAGACCAACCTGAGCAAGTTTCTTTTCGAGTGTTTGAACGATGACTGCGACTCCTTTTCCATTGATTATGACAACGAAGGAAAAAAAATATCTGCCCAGATTGGCAGTCGCAAAGTGGAGATTCCGTTTGTGGGCCGCATCGACAAAATCCGTCAGGGCAACATTGCCGATGTGGTGGCCAATGTGAGCGTGCACGAAGCAGGCCATGCGGTGGCATACGTCACGCTCTTTGGGATTGCGCCTTTGCAACTCAAATCAAAAGTGGCGAGCAGTTATGCTTCGGGCTTTACTTTCCCGCATGAAATCTACGAGACGAAGGAAAATTTGCTCAAAAAAATCAAGGTCTTCCTCGCTGGCGGATTGGCGGAAGAGCTTATTTTTGGAGAAGAAAACGCCACAGTGGGCCGTTCTAACGATCGCGAACACGTGACCATGCTGGCTATGGACTACATTCGCCGCCATGGTTTTGACGAGCGTTATCAGGCTAATTACACCCTGGAATACGGGTTTTCGATGGACAAACATGCCACCGACAAAGATGTGGAAGCCATGATTACAGGCATCGTAAAGGAAACGCGAGCACTGTTGGCCAAGCACCATGATTTTCTACTTGACCTTTCTCGCGTGCTTAATGAAAAAGGTAGTATGGATGCAAAAGATGTGGCTGAAGTGGCTACTCGTTTTAAGCTGAAAGCCGCGATTAAAGCGGAAGGTTACCTGCATTTGCCAAGTTATTTGGAGAAAATGGGATGATGATCAGATTTCTGAATGTTTAGCGCTTGTGACCGAGGACTTTTGCTATAAAAGTTTGAAAATCATGGACTTGCCGAGTAATGTCTAAGATCCGAGCTTAAAATATCTTGTATTCTAAAGGATAATATTAGGAGCTTGTTTCTAAAACAAAAAATTTTTCCTTGTTCCCTCGCCATTAAACCACATAACAATCTTTACTTTTGCAAACTATTTGCCAGCGGGCGCGTAGGCACAGATTCAACGCGCACCTTTTTATCACTAAATTATCACAATTAATTGGCATTCAAACCTTATCGGCCTAAACCCCCCGGTGGCGCTCGTCCCCCCGGTGCTCGCCCAGGCGGGGGTCGTCCTTACAATCGCGGCCCACGTCCACCAGAACACAACATCAACAATTTCATCCGCGCCAACGAGGTGCGCTTAATTGGCGATAACCTTGAAGAAATAAGTGCCGCGGCAGGGCAGCCCGTTGATACGGGTGTGTACACCACCTCAAAACTCCAAAAATGGGCCGAAGAGCTAGGTCTTGATTTGGTGGAAATTACGCCCAATGCAGTGCCTCCGGTGGTGCGAATTGTGGATTACAACAAATTCCTGTATCAAAAAAAGAAGCGCGAGAAGGAGCTGAAAGCCAACGCGGTTAAAGTAGAATTGAAGGAAATTCGTTTTGGTCCAGAAACAGGCGAACACGATTTCGACTTCAAACTACGCCATGCCAAGAGTTTTCTTTCCGAGGGCAACAAGGTAAAAGCTTATGTACAGTTCCGTGGCCGTGCCATCGTTTTTAAAGAACGTGGCGAATTGCTGCTGCTACGTTTTATGAAAGAACTCGAAGATCATGGTTCTGCTGACCAACTGCCACGTCTGGAAGGGAAAAGAATGCACGTCATTCTTTCGCCGAAAAAAGGACCGGTGAAGAAGAAAGAGTCTGCTCCCTCAGCTCAGCCCTCGAAACCCCCGGCTTCAGCATCAACTCCAGCTCCTCTAGCGCAACAGGTATCGACGTCAACTCCGCCAGCGGAACAGATATCTACGCCAGCTCCGCCATCGGAACAGGTATCTCCGCCATCGGAACAGGTATCTACGCCAGCGCCGGAATCGGAACAGGTATCCACGCCAGCGCCGGAATCGGAACAGGTATCCACGCCAGCGCCGGAATCGGAACAGGTATCTCCGCCACCGCCGGAATCGGAACAGGTGTCTACACCACCGCCGCCCCCTGCCACTGAGGAAGCATAAAGAATCGCTGTTTTTACGTTGAGCTGAAGTGCTCAATATTTATAAGATTTTTGAACCCCACTTGGCTTTGGCTTTGTGGGGTTCTTTATGTTTTAATATTTCTGCATGATGAAGAAAGCTACCCTAATATTGGCCTTTTTGTGCCCCATTTGCCTGCTTGCTCAAGTGGGTATCCCTCAGTTTGTGCTTCCAATTGAAGGGACACATCTACAAGATTATTATTTGGTGAATTACGTAGACTGGAGTTTTGATAGCATTCAAGACCATCAGTGTGGCCACAAGACCTATGATGGGCATCAGGGCACTGATTTCACCCTCCGAAATTTTGCCCAAATGGATGCCGGCGTGGAAGTCTATGCGGCCAAGACTGGTATTGTGACTTATTTAGTAGACACTTTATTTGATCGAAACAAAACTGCTGTGGCCGGAGGACTAGGTAATTATGTGGCTATCCGCCATTTCAACGATTTTTATACTTACTACGGACATTTGAAAAAAGGATCGGTAACCGTTCAGGTAGGCGATACCGTGGTGGCAGGCCAAAAGATTGGTGAAGTTGGCAGCAGCGGTTACACCAGCGACCCGCACCTGCATTTTGAGGTTTGGTACGACAGTTTGTATTACTGGGATCCCTTTTCAGGGCCTTGTGGGAATCCGGGTTCCTTGTGGCTCGACACCTTGTCTTACATCTATGAATTTGGTCTGATCGATCACGATTTCATCAATTTTGAACCCACCTTAGATACCTTAAAAGAGCGTTTGCCAGGTCAGGCAGTGTTTGCTGCTGCAGATCCACTGGTTACCTTTTGGATGCAGGGATATGGTGTTTTTCCGGGCGACATCAGCACGGTAAAATGGTTTGATCCTGCAGGAAATCTTTGGTTTCAATTTGATTATGAGCATGTTTATGAATGGTGGTACTATTATTTCTGGACGTATATCAACACCCCTCCAGCGGACAAGGCAGGGCTTTGGACAGTGCAATACCTGGTGAACAACGAATTGAAAATAGAAGATACGTTCACGGTTACGGGTGCCTCGGCACTTTCGGATCCCAAGGCAGTGCTGGAGGCAAAAGCTTTTCAAAATGCAGCGGGCGATCTGGTTTTGCAATGGGAGCAACACATTCCTTTTGATGACCAAATAGCAATAGTGGACATGTTGGGTGTTCAAGTGTACAATGGTCGAGTTTCTTCCAGCGGGCAAACACTCACCCTGCCAATCGCCCAAAAATTGAGTTCCGGGGTTTATGTTTTGTACAGCGCGGAGGGTAGGATGAAGCCAATTCGATTTGTTTTTGTGCGATAATCGTGCCCCTGCCACTAGTGGCAGGGGCACGAAGTCTTTGACGGTTTGTTCGACTCTTTTGAACTGATAATTTGTCCAATATTCAATTCCTGCTCTTCCTGGATTTAAATAACGATGGCAAACAGGAATCG
>JBBQLD010000354.1:0-5158 GCA_038327555.1 Chitinophagales bacterium | reverse complement strand
CTAGCCTCCAAGTATTTTTTGCCACTAATTTACACTAATTTAGATAATAAGCTTGTATTAATTTGTGCAAATTTATGGCAAAAGTCAAACGGCCTAACCAGTCACAACAGATTTTTAATCCGATTTACCCATTAGACTTTTCCTAAATTTAAGCAAGAGAAAATGTCAAGCGTTCTCCCATTTTTTTCTCCAGAAAACGCCCCTCGTGCCAGGCCAGATGCCCACTCACGATCGTACTCAACACCTTGCCCCGAAAGGTTTTGCCCATAAACTGCACTTGATTTGATTGCCGAATTGGGCGTAATCTTCGGCAGAAAAATACAAGTGATGTACGCAGACTTCGGCGGTTATCTTCTTGTCTTTCAGGGGAATATCGTTTCGGAACAAGGCGAGTTCGTCCTTTGTGCTAATATGGAGAATATGCAGTCGTGTGTCGTGTCGTTTGGCCAGCGCTACGGCCATTGAGGAGGATAAATAACAGGCTCGTTCGTCGCGTATCCGTGGGTGAAATTCCGCCGTCATGGCCTCACCGTACTGAGCTTTGAAACGGACGAGATTGTCGCGCACAGTAGCTTCGTCTTCGCAATGCGTGGCAATGAGCATTGGCGATTCCGCAAAAACGCGCTCCAAAGTGCTGGGCGAATCCACGAGCATATTTCCCGTGCTGCTGCCCATAAAAATTTTGATTCCGCAGACCTTGCGGGCGTCGGTGCGTAGCACTTCTTCCAGATTAGTAACGCGGCACCTATAACTTAGTCATTTGATGCTGGTCTTTGTTCCATCATACGGCCGCTATTTTTCTTCAAATAGCACCACTATTCGCAGAAAAATAGGGTTGTCTGATGAAAAAATGGTTGATCTAAAATGACTACGTTACTATTGTCGCGTTCTTAAGAATATGATTAAGAAACAATGTTTGTCAGGTCTTCACTTTGTTGTTACATGACCAACATTTGGTACAGAACGATTGGGATACAATATGTGGATAAGCAATAATTACCTTGGCACAAATAAACCGCAGAGACCCAAAGTATTGATTTTGAATATCTTTGCGCCCCTGTGTCTCTGCGATCTGGATAAAACTAATTTCAATTTGGCACTTATCTGATCTAAAAACAGCCTTTTCTGCTTTTGATTTTGAGTTCCACTTTAATGGGCCGCGGTTCTACCTTCGCCCCATGACCGACAAACTCCGCGCTTACTTTTACCTACATTTCTGCGTACTCATTTGGGGTTTCACGGCCATTTTGGGCAAACTGATCTCGCTTCAAGCAGTGCCCTTGGTTTGGTGGCGGGTGATGTTGTGTTGCGCCACATTGGCTTTGCTTATTCCTCGAGCGCAGTTCCGGGGCATTTCAAAAAAATTGTATGTCCAGATGTTCGGCATCGGTATTTTGGTCGGCATTCACTGGCTGTGTTTTTATGGGGCCATTAAACTGTCCAACGCGTCTGTGGCAGTGGCAACGATGGCTACCACCTCGTTTTTCTCCGCCCTCGTGGAGCCGCTGCTCACCCGCCAAAAAGTAAAAGGGTACGAATTCGCGCTAGGTCTGCTCATCCTACCTGGTATGGCTTTGATTGTGGGGAATCTTGATTGGGGAATGCGGATCGGGTTTGCAGTCGGTATCGTGGGGGCATTGCTGGCAGCAGTGTTTTCTTCCCTAAATAAAAGGTTGGTCGATAACAATCCGCCGCCGCCCTTGGTGATGAGTTTTACAGAATTATTTGGCGGTGTAGCGCTGTGTTCGCTTGTACTGCCGTTTCTGCTTTGGCAATCGCCGGATACGCCGCTGATGCCCACGAAGGCGGACTGGGGTTGGTTGTTCATTTTGGCTTGGGTCTGCACCTTGCTGCCTTATTACCTCACGCTCCTGGCGATGCGTTATATTTCGGCTTTTGCGACCAATTTGACTATCAACCTTGAGCCCGTTTATGGTGTTTTGCTTGCTGCCGTATTTTTTCGCGAAGACAAAAACCTCAATCCACAATTTTACCTTGGGGTAATGGTTATTCTCCTGGCCGTGGTTAGTCACCCGTTTTTAAAGTCTCGATTTGACAAATTTCCAAAAGATACATGATCGAATTTTAGGAACGGGTAAGTAACAAGTTATTATTTTCCCGTTTCTTAACGGGAAGAACGTGAATTACAAGGCTCTTTAACACCTCGCTCCATCCTGTTTATCCGCTCCATCTGGTCAAAAAAAGAAGCCCGTCAGCACATGAAAGAAAAAATCCAATTCCTTGCCCAGCAATACCACGCGGACGCTATCGCCTGTCGCCGTCATCTACATGCGCACCCTGAGCTTTCCTTTGAAGAAGTGGAGACGGGTAAATTCGTGGCCGCTCAATTGGCCGCACTCGGCGTAGAGCACCAACATGGCGTGGCTGAAACGGCGTGGTAGCCCTGATAAAAGGCAAAAACCCCCGCAAACGTACCATTGCCCTCCGCGCCGACATGGATGCATTGCCTATTTTGGAAGCCAATAAAGTGCCCTATAAATCTCAAAATGAAGGTGTTATGCACGCCTGCGGCCATGACGTGCATACCGCATCGCTGCTGGGTACGGTCAGAATTTTGAACGAACTGCGTGGGCAATTTGAAGGCACCATAAAGTGTATTTTCCAGCCAGGAGAAGAAAAACTACCCGGCGGGGCCAGCCTCATGATCAAAGCCGGGGTACTCGAAAACCCACGCCCTGCAAGCATTTTCGGTCAACACGTACACCCGCCGCTTCAGGCCGGAATGATCGGCCTCAAACCCGGCATCTACATGGCTTCTGCAGACGAAATCTATGTCACCGTAAAAGGCCGGGGTGGTCACGGAGCCATGCCTCAAGACTGTATTGATCCTGTAGTAATTACCGCACAAATTATCGTCGCACTCCAGCAGGTCGTGAGTCGATATGCCGATCCGGCTGTGCCTTCTGTGCTGACTTTTGGGAAAATAAACTCCACCGGTGGCGCCACGAACATCATTCCAAACGAGGTAAAACTAGTCGGCACCTTCCGTACCATGCACGAAAAATGGCGCACAGAGGCCCACAAACGCATGAAAAAAATAGCGGAAAGTATTGCCAAAGGCTACGGCGCAGCTTGCGAATTCTACATTATGAAAGGATACCCAGTGCTCTTCAATCACGAAGAACTGACCAAACGCACTAAAAACTGGGCCATAGATTTTCTGGGGAAAAGTAATGTGGTAGATCTGCCGCTTCGTATGACCGCGGAAGACTTTGCCTACTTTTCTCAGGCTATGCCCGCATGTTTTTACCGGCTTGGAACGGGGAACGCTGAACGGGGCATTACTTCGCCGATTCACACAGATACCTTTGACATTGATGAGGCTGCGCTGGAAACGGGTATGGGGCTGATGGCTTGGTTGGCGGTTAAGGAGTTGGGAGGGTAGGGAGGACGCGTGGAAAACGGGTAAAAAAGTCTCCAATCAAGGCGCTAAATACTCCTATACTCAAAGCTCAGTTTTTCCTTCTAAACACCTTCACCAACCCACTCTTCGAAGTAAATATCCAATCATATCCCTGCTCCAACTGCCGTTTCATGTCCAGCACAAACGGATGCTCCCCGAATTTTTGTTGATCCAGGCACCAGGTTACCACATAATAAATCGTGGCATGATTGGATTTTTGGGGATAATCGAGCAGATTGGCGATAGGTGGCTGCCCCTCAAAATAACCGCCGTCTTTGCCCAAGAGCTCAAAAGGGTTGCGTTCCGGGTTCCAGATGAGGGGAAAATTGTGCGTAGCCGCTTCGTAATTGCCCAGCATCACCACTGTACGCTCCGTCCCAATGTAATCGCCCGCATGCATGAACAGCCAAATGCGGTCAGAAACTTGCTTCCCATTGGGGGCGAGACCATTGAGGTCAAAACTGAGCGGCAATACAGATACATGATCTGGTATTACACTGGCCGCACTTACAATTTCTTCTGCGGCCTCCGAGGCCAGGCGGTAATGTGGCATCCGAATAATCAAAAAAGAAATGAAGATAATCGAGGTAAGTCCCAATACGGCCTTTTGTGCTTTTGGAGCGAAGTCAATGGTGGACAGCCACAACAATAGCGTCAAGTACGGTAACAATTGCAAGCGAATGGCAAGTACCCCTGCCCCCGAAACGCCACCTGGTTGAAAAAAATAAAGCAGCAGCATAAGGACAAAAACGACAAACAAGGCATCCGCCCAGCGAAAAGTCCGTCGCTTAATCATGGATGTTACTGCCCAAATAGCCAGCAACAGAAATAAAACTGCTATTCCAATGGCCCAAAAACGCTCTGAGCTCGAAATGATGGACAAAGCCGAAAATTCCCTGAAATCGACCCACATGCGGTGACTTGATTCGCTCCTTGGAGAAGGATTCAAACCTTTTCGAACGATATATTCCGCAAATAAAAGAAGCACTGGCAAAGCCGCCAGCAGCATCGCCAATGTGTTTTTCCAAAAAGATTTCAGATAAGCGCTGCGCTCGGATTGATTCTCTCTATACCAATGAATCCCTAATTCGGTCACTAAAACGCTGCCAATGATCAGAAAGGAGATCAGCAGTCCAATCGGGTGACAAAAGTACAAGATCAACCATCCCAAGGCCTGGATGAGTATCCGTCCCGCAATCCAATTCTGACGGTATTTGAGCCAATACCCGGTTACCCACAGCATAATGGCCAAGCTGCAAGCGTAGTTGTAAAACCCCATCAGAAACACGAAATGATAACTAAGCAGCAGTCCAAAAGTGCTCAAAAACAAGCCATTGGGGTTCAATTGGCGGATCATAAACCGCAAACCCAAACCAAAGGCTAAAACATAAAACGTCTGTAAAAACTTCTCTGCCAGATAAAGCTGGAATCCCAGGCTCATCAGCTCCGCCATGGTGGCATACCCAAACCAGTTTGGCTCTAAGGCGGTATTCAGGTACATCCAGGGGGCGTAAAATGCTTTTGCATCTCCGCCTTGAAAGAAGTCTACGAGTACTTTAGCGTTATACAGGTGACAAGGCCCATCCCCCGTAAGGAAATAATGAACCGACCAAAGTGGCAGGAGGTTAAGCGCCAGCAAGACAAAGAAGAGCATACGCTCCATAAGGGCTAGACTTGGTTTCATAGCCCCAAAATTACTTTCCCAGTGCTGATTTCTGCAACATTTTCAAAAAT
>JBBQLD010000353.1:0-5159 GCA_038327555.1 Chitinophagales bacterium | reverse complement strand
GCATTTTATTTTCGGTCAGCGTACCCGTTTTATCGGTAAATATTACATTGATGCCACCGAGGGTTTCCACGGCGGCCAGTCTTTTTATCAATACGTTTTTTTTGGCCATCCGCAGCATCCCGTAGGTTAGTGCAATGGTGGCCACGATGGGCAAGCCTTCGGGTATGGCTGCGACCGCGAGAGCTATGGCGGTTTCTATAATGAGGTAAATATCTTTGCCCTGAATTATGCCGATTATAATGAAAATAGTGGCAAATACCGCCGTGATCCACATCAACTTTTTAGTAAGCCCTTGGAGTTTTTTTTCGAGCGGCGTAATGCTTTGCTCTGCAGTCTCTACCAAACTCGTTATTTTGCCCAACTCGGTGTGCAGCCCTGTGCCAGTAATGATTGCCTTTGCGTTTCCTTTTACGATAGCCGTGCCTTTAAAGACCATGTTTATCTGGTCGCCCAAGTGAACATTTTTTTCCAAGGGTTCCAGTTTTTTGGCAACAGGTAACGATTCGCCCGTCAAAGCGGATTCATCGGCCTCAAATTGATTCAGTTCAAAAATGCGACCGTCGGCAGGCACTATGTCGCCGGGTTCCAATAGCACAATGTCGCCGGGTACCAGTTTTTCGGACGGGATTTCCGTCATAGCGTTGTCGCGCCAAACCCTTGAAACGCTGACATCCATCAGTTCCAAGGCTTTCATTGATCGTCGGGCCTGCAACTCCATAAAAAAGCCCAAAGCGGCAGTAATCAAGATCACGCCGATTATGGCAAAACCCTCGATCCATTTCTCAAAGAAAAAAGAAAGGCCTCCCGCGGCCACCAGCAACAAAATGATAGGGCTTTTGAATTGCTCGACTAAGATCAGGAAAATGCTTTTTTGTGCTTGCGCTTTAGAGGCGTTCAAGCCATAGGTTTGGATCCTTTTAGCTGCGTCCGCTTTGTTCAGCCCGTTTTGTAGGTTCGCAGCAAGCAATTGGGCAATATTTTCTGCCCCCAAAGAATGTGGGTGTTCAATGGGGTATGCGTTGCTTTTGACCTTGGCCTTATCAACATTGCCATTATCATTCTTCAAAAGTTTCTTCGTTTTTTCCATTTCGTGTTTAATTTAGAATGATATGACGAGCAGCACCTCACTTAGGACTAATGCCGCAAGGAGATTATTGTGATTATTTTACCGTATCCCGTTCCGCTGCTTCGCTCAATGCTATTGCAATGGCCTGCTTGCGGTCAGTTACGGTACCGCCGATGCCGTCTTTGCCGGATTTCAAGGTACCTTCCTTGAACTCGTGCATGACTTCCTCAACTTTCTCTTTTGCTTTTTTTGACTGTTTTGCCATGATTGGGTTTTTTTATGAAAGCGGTATACCGCAAAGGTCAGGGCATTAGTGGGCGGCATTCTTACACATTTTGGAGTATAAGTTGTAGGATTCACAGATGAGTTCGGAACTTTAGCTATGTGAAGTGCTTGATCCACGCGATTTCGGGAGAATGCGCGTTCATCCATCATGAAGATCTTTTTTCGCATAGTCAGGCATGCCTTGTTCTTCGGCTTCCTCACTTTATTTCATTTTACTGGAAAGCAGCCAAAACAGGCATTCCTATCCGAAAGAATCCATCACCTACAGGATATGGACTATGGGCGGAGCCGCAGCCTGGCGAGTTTGATTATGCGCAGCATTGCATCGAAAAAGGAAACTGGTACATTGGTTATGATGAGGTGTTCGGGAATTGGGGCTATGATGAGGAAGATTATACATTCGATGGAGCACGCACCCGTGAAATGCTTCGATTGTTGGTCGAGTATCCCTCGATCGAAAAGATCCTAATACAGCCTGACCTCAAAAAACGACTGAATTTGGAACAATATGCCAAGGTTCGGGCGCAGGGATGTCAGGCAGCTCGGCATGATGACCCTGTGCATGTGCAGTTGAAGTATAGACCAGAGTATCAGCGCCCAAACCCAATCCCCCGCCTAACAAACAAATTCAACTTGTCCTTGTCAAAAGTAAACGTGGCCACATCATCCAGTTTTAAGGTGTGCAGATCCGGTTCATCGGTAATCTTGGCCGCAGAGGCGCGCAGGTTCTGGTTTTTGATGGCTTCCATCACCACCTGGCGCATCGTACGGGCATTGCCGAAGTATTTGTCGCGGAACTGATGCAGGAAAGTCATGTACTTGCCCAGGTGTTCGCGGGCCTCTTCTTCTACCTGATATTTTTCCTGACGGAACATATACAAGGCGATTTCCAAGAGTTCTTCCGGCGAATAATCCTCAAAACGCAGCACCTTATCAAAACGACTAGCCAAACCGGGATTTGCTTTGAGAAAATTATCCATGTTTTCCGGATACCCGGCCACGAAAACAAAGAATTCGCCGCGCCGGTCTTCCATTCGTTTGAGCAGGGTCTGTATGGCTTCGTCGCCAAAATCGCCTTGAGTACCCCGAGAGGCAGCGGCGTTAAGTGCATAAGCTTCGTCGATAAACAACACGCCACCGATGGATTCCTCGATGCGTTCAGCGGTTTTGATGGCTGTTTGTCCAACGAAACCTGCCACTAAGCCTTGTCGGTCAGTTTCTACGGTATGGCCGCGCTCGAGTACGCCAAGTGCTTTGTAAATCTTGGTAAGGATCCGCGCAACAGTGGTTTTACCAGTACCAGGATTGCCGACAAAAACGGTGTGTAAATAAAAACGTCCCAGCACATCCCGCCCACTTTCGCGGTAAAAACGCACCAGATCCACCAATTCACGGATATCGCGCTTGATGGCCTGCATCCCGATAAGGCTGTCGAGTTCGTGCAAGGTTGCAGCCAGCAGTTTTTCGTCAACAGGAATATTGGGCAGTGCTTTTTTGCGCAACACCTGCACTTTTTCTACGTCTTCGCGGAGCACCACCGTGAGGGCTTCGGGGCTTAGATTGCGTACATTTGGCATGGCCATGAGCCGCAGACCCAATTGAATTTTGGCTTTATCCACCAAATCATGCACAAAACGGGCATTCCCAAATGCGCGATCGCGGGAGCGGAAGGCTTCGGTAATCAGCTCATCTACAAGATCTTTTGCTTCTTTGGCGAGCGAGACTTCTTTCTCCTTTGACGCATATTCCGCAATTTGAGCCAATTCTTGGGGCAAATAATCTGCAAAATCGAAGCTAAGCTTGAATCGACTCCGAAGGCCCGGATTGGAATCCAGAAAGGTTTTCATTTCCTTCGGATAACCGGCCACGATGATGGCGAGGTCGCCGGGGCCATTGGAAAGTTCGCGCACGAGAATTTCAACCGCTTCTCGGCCAAAATCTTTGCTGTCTTCAGGGCTGCGAGCAAGTGCATAGGCTTCGTCAATAAACAACACGCCGCCGCGCGCCATTTCAATAGCATCTTTGACTTTAGGTGCCGTTTGTCCAATGTATTCGCCCACCAAATCGGAGCGATCTACTTCATGTACATGGCCTTTTGAAAGCAATCCCATCTTTTTGTAGAGCCTGCCCATCATTTTGGCCACAGTGGTTTTGCCCGTGCCGGGGTTGCCACTGAAGACGGAATGCACGTTGATCCCGTCTTTTTCCGCAAAGCCTTTTTCTTTCCTAAGTTGCAGAAATTGTATGTATTGGGCGTGTTCCCGGACTTTCACTTTAACCTCGGCAAGTCCGATGAGTGCGTCAAGTTTTACCAATACTTCCTCAAAAGTCTCGACATCTTCCGGCTCGGGTTCGAGGAAAACCTGGAGCCCTTTTTCGGGCAGATAGACCGGATGCGTGCCATAATCCCAATCCTCCGCCACATCAAACGGCATGACGGCGAGGGTTTGATCCATGAACACCACTTCAGCAGTGTAGCGATCGCGGCGCCACGAGCCTTTCACATTTGAACCCCAGCCAGCCGTGATTTTCACCCCATCATCCCCTTTTTGGACACTGTGAAGGCGAACTACCTGGCCCTTGAGTTCGCGGGCGTTGTTGTAAAATTTGATGAACACCTCACACTGCCAAGCCTTGCTGAGCAGCACGTTTTTGAGCATCAGCTCGGCATAAACGTAGCGGGTTTCTTCGTCGTGGAAGCGTTTGAGATAGTTTCGGTCGAATTCCGGGGTATCGTCGTAGGGGCCCTCGTAAATTTTGAGGGAGGTAATTTTGCAGTATGGGTTGTCGCCGCGGCTGATGGGGCGACCTGCGTCTTCGACAAAGAAATTTTTGGAGCCTACTTTTTCGCCTTCAATCCAGGCTTCCCATACGTAAGCGCCTTTTTTCCAGAACACCCCTTCCTGCTTATTGCCCCAACCTTCGCGAATGTAGCCAACGGGGTCAAATTTGCTGACTTTGCGTTGAAAAGGCAGGATGCAGAGTTCTTTTCGCAGTTTTTTTACGGTGTAACAGCGAAGTTCGACATTTACCTCCCAATCGTCCAGGTCGAACTGTTTGTTGTGAAAAGAAAGCTCGGCGTAGATATACGAGGTCTCCAAGCGGTCGAACACTTGGCGGTATTTTTTCTTATTGTCGGCCAGCCATTCGGTGGACGAATAGATCTTCAGCTCCTTGAACTTCCAGTTTTTGTGTTCGGGAGCGTCGTTCGGTACAATCGTTGGGTTGCTATCAAAATCCATAAGGAGGCAAATATGCGAACTTCGTTAGAAAGAAACGCAGGATGTTGACAAATATTAAGAAATGAGCCAACCACAATGGGTGATCTTTGTGTCAACATGAAAATGCTTTACCTATGAAACGCTTTGTACCTGCACTATTTTTGGTCCTATCCCCTACCCTTACTTGTCTTGCGCAAGACCTCGATGCCCCGCTTAAAAAGCGCCCGCCAAAGGTGATTTTATTGACGGGCCTTCAGATCCAATGGTCTGGAGAATCGTACAAACTTTATACTCTTGCGGTAGAACGTCCGAATGGAAATTATTGGCATTTAGGCTTACAGGGCGCGTTTTATTTGAAAAACAGCCCAGGAAATTATTACAACGCCCGAAATTTATTGGGTGGTTTTGAAATGGGTGGTTATGCTAAATATTTTCTCCATGGGCGGTTTTCAGGACGCAAGAGTGGGCTCTATATAGGGCCAGAAATTCGGCATGGCTATCGGAATTTTCAGCAGGTTGAAAACAATATTTTTTTCCCACCACCTCCAGTACCAAGCGTCCAAGAATATAAGGAGCGGGTCACCAAA
>JBBQLD010000352.1:0-5171 GCA_038327555.1 Chitinophagales bacterium | reverse complement strand
ATAGCCGCCACAGCCGCGCAAGCACTTTCTGCCGAGCGAAAAGGCACAAGCATGAGCAGATTTTGGGTAGGGTAGGGCTGGAGTTTTAGCACAATTTTGGTCACAATACCCAAGGTGCCTTCGCTGCCCACCATCAGTTGAGTGAGGTTGTAGCCTGTGGAATTTTTTAGGGTATTGGCGCCAGTCCAGATGATTTCGCCGCTGGTGAGTACCACTTCCAGGTTGAGCACATGGTCTTTTACCACGCCATACTTCACTGCTTTGGGGCCGCCGGCGTTGGTGCTCACATTTCCGCCAATAAAACTCCAGCCGCGACTGGACGGATCGGGGGGGTAAAACAAACCTTGTGCTCGTACGGTATTTTGCAGGGTTTCGGTAATCACCCCTGGTTCGACGGTGACCTGGAAATTGCGTTCGTCGATCTTTAAAATTTTGTCAAAGCGTTTCATCGAAATCACCAATCCGCCATGGGTCGGCAAAGCCCCGCCCGCGAGCCCGGAGCCTCCTCCGCGTACGGTGACCGGGATTCGTTCCCGCGAGCAAAGCTGCATAATTCGGCTAATTTGGTAGGTATCACCGGGTTCTACCACGGCTTGCGGGAGGAAGATCAGGTCTTCGGTCTCGTCGTGTCCGTGTTCGTGGCGGACGGTTTCATCCGTCAGGAGATAGGGTTCGCTCACTATATCACGGAATTCCTCCAATACAGCAGCGGAGATGGGTGGGATGGCGTTACTTTTGTGCATATTTTTTCACTTGAATTTACACGTCGGATGTTTCAAAAACTACTTCCACTTTTTTTCATCACGTTTTATAGTACAACGTTTTTTGCTCAAACCCTTCCAGATACGAAAAAGCCAAAGAAAGACGACAAAAGTAAAGCAGTGCTGGCGCATTTCACACTAGGCGGTCATTTGCCTGGAGGCGACTTGGTCGATCGTTTTGGTTTGAACGGCTCAGTTGGTGCTGGCGCCGAGTTTATCAGCAAGAAAAACTGGATTATTGGCCTGGAAGGAGGCTTTATTTTTGGCAACAAAGTAAAGGAAGATCCGCTCTCTATTCTGCGCACCCCATCGGGCGATATCATTGGAAACGACCGAGCTATTGCGACTACAAGGTATCAGGAACGAGGCCTGTACGTGGGCGCAATACTGGGCAAACTCATCACCTTCAGCGAAAAAAGATCAGGACTTCGACTCACAATGGGCGGGGGCTGGTCTCAACACAGTATTCGAATTTTCGACGATACCCGAACCGTGGTACAGATTAAAGGCGATTATAAAAAAGGCTATGATCGACTTTGCGGTGGTCCGGCACTTCAACAATTTATAGGCTGGCAAAAACTCGGTTACGGGCGTAGCATGAGTTGGTTATTCGGTTTTGAGTTCAATCAGGCGTTTACAAACACCCGCCGCGACTGGGATTTTACGGAAATGCGAAAGCTAGAAGGCAAGCGCCTGGATCTTCGATTTGGGGTTCGGGTGGCCTGGACGCTGCCATTTTATACCGGAACCGCGGAAGAGATTTATTATTGAGGTGATATTAGACCAATGTCAAAATATTCAATACTCTGATTCCCAACACAAGCATATTGTACAACCTATTCATTCGACTTTTTGTGCTGGCTGTTCGTATCGCCGCAGGGTTTAATTCCAAGGCTCGACTTTGGGTTGAAGGGCGAAAGCAATGGCGCGAACAGCTCGCCAGGGTGCCATTCATCGCAGCTCGTGGAACGCACAAAGTCTTCTGGCTTCATGCGGCTTCTTTGGGAGAATTCGAGCAAGGGCGGCCCATTATCGAAGCTTTTCGCGAGCGATTTCCGGAATGGAAAATCGTGCTGACCTTCTTTTCGCCTTCAGGTTTTGAAGTTCGTAAAGACTATCCACATGCGGATTTGATCTGTTACCTGCCAGCAGATACGCGCCAAAATGCCCAAGATTTCCTGGATTTGATTCAGCCGGAAGTGGCTGTTTTTGTCAAGTATGAGTTTTGGGCCAACTATCTTTTTGAACTCAAAAAACGTGGCACAACAACCTTGCTGGTGTCTGCCCTGTTCCGTCCAGCTCAACCGTTTTTTAAATGGTATGGCGGTTTTTGGCGGAAAATGCTGGGTTGTTTCACGCATATTTTTGTGCAAAATGAATCCTCAGCCAAAGACTTGGCCACCCCAATTTTTTCAGGTTTGTCAAATCTTGTCACGGTCGCCGGCGACACTCGCGTTGACCGAGTTTTAAAGATCGCTCAATGTGCCCCGGAGAATGAAATAGTAAAGGCCTTTGTGGAAAAGGCTTCAAGCCAAGTGCTGGTAGTTGGTAGTTCCTGGGAAGCAGATGAAACGGTGATTTTTGCAGCTTTGAACGGGGTACTCCCGAAGCCTAAACTAATTATTGCGCCACATGAACCCACCGAGGCAAACGTGGCGCGAATTTGTAAACAAGCGGGAAATGCAATGCGATATTCCCAAAGCGTCGGTTTGGCTCAAAGTCAGCCCGAAAACACTTGCCTGATCGTTGATAACATCGGCCTTTTGAACACCCTGTACCGCTACGGCACCATCGCCTACATTGGAGGGGGCTTTGGCAAAAGCATCCATAATACCCTTGAACCAGCTGCTTTTGGCTTGCCTATTTTGTTCGGGCCAAAATACGAGAAGTTTGAAGAGGCGCGGCAGTTTGTAGCGCGAGGCGGGGCGTTTTCAGTCCGAAATGCCGAGGAGCTGGCGGAAATATGGTTCAAATTGCAAGACCCATTTTTTTACAAAAAGGCCTCAGAAGCAGTGCTGGGCTATTTGGAAGAAAGCCGCGGGGCTACGGAGAAAGTGATGGCGTTTTTGGAGGGAAAATTTGGAGGGAGGTAATTTTTTTTGATTTCCGAATGCCGATTACATGATTTTCGATTGTTGATGGAAGGCGCTGAGCTTGGGTTTGTTGCTGTACCAACGAGTCGATCAGGTCTCATTTTCGATCGATTTTGCTGAATATTAAGCCAATTCACCCCTATCAACAATCGGAAATCATGTAATCGGATATCGTAAATTCTTTTAACCGGATAGTCCCTAAATCTAATTCACCACCTCCACCCATTTTCCCGGCTGAACTGCGCGAATGCGATTGTCGTACATCGCTTCGCAAGCTACGGCAGGCAAATAATAACGCCCGGCATAGGCAGCATTGAGCTGAATGCGGTAAGTCCGCGATTGGCTCAAGTTTTTGTCGTTGTTCCAATTAAAGGGCAGATCGAAATAGGTAAAGACTCGATCATCGCGCACGTCCTGATAATCCATCGGGTCAGAAGTCGATCCACCCACAAGATTCATGCGGGTGTTCAGGATTTCCCAACCGGAAGGAAAAATTTGAGAAAGGGCCAATTCATTGAAATCGAAGCGCATGGCGCCCGTGCGCGTTACCGTCACTTCGGCTAAAAAATCTGTGCCTTGTTTCAATTTTGATGGTTCTATTGCAGCCCCTTTCAAATCGGTGTAACGCACACCCAGGGTAATGTTGCTGCTCTCCGCTGGAAGATCGGAAGATACAGGGCGACCACGCATCACAATTCGGCTGTAAAGCTTTTGCTTGCTCAGGTTTTTTACCGAAACACCGCCAGAAAGCTCAGCTTCATCCAAATTATAAAGATAGTATGGCGTGGTGCTATTCACCGGAACTTCACGTCCGCCAGCTTTGATAACAAAGTCGGATTTTTCACCAAAAGTGGCCTTTTTGGCATATTTACAAAGGGCGCGAAGGCAGGTGCCTACCTCTTGGGTGGAGTACCAACGGGCAGCGTCGCCAATCTGACTGGCTACTTGAAGGGCTACCTCCAAACCGCGTTTGTTGTCGCCTATTGCAGATAAAGTTTCGAGTCTTAGGGCCAAATCGCGCAAATCAGAACCGTAGGTATAGCCCCACCACGTGTAACCAAATTTTTGCGCAGTAGCATCATTCAGCAAATCACGGGCTGCTTCGTTTTTACCGGCAGTAGCAAAAGCAGCGGCAAGCAGGGAAGCAGAGCTCTCATATTTTGCCTTCTTTTCACGCAGACGATTCATGCCGGCAAGGTCTGGTTTGCCAGCCAGCGCAAGGGTATAAAGCCGGTACGCCTGCGACATTTCGTTGTCGTGATGCCACCAGCCATGCGGGTCATTGTCGGTGCCAGGTTCCCAAGTACGGGAGGTCTTGGTTTGATAATCCACCCATTTGTCGAGCATTTGCTGGGGGACTGCATAACCGCGGGCTTTAGCTTCGAGCAGAAAATGACCGGCATAGGTGCCACCCCAATCTGCTACTTCGCTGGTGCCAGCCCAGTAGGAAAAGCCACCGGAAGCCATTTGGAAGTTTTGTAGTTTGGCAATTGCCGCAGTCACGTTTTTCTGAATTTCTTTTTGTTGGCCCTCACTTACCGGCGAGATAATATCTACATACAACTGTGGAAATGCCGCAGAGGTGGCCTGCTCAATACAGCCATGTGGATATCGGATAAGAAAATCAAGCTGCTTGGAAAGGTTTATCGGCGGAATGCTACTGACCTCTAAAACGGCCTTTTCGAGTTCGCTGAAATCGGTGACTTTGGCCGCTTGTGTCCAACTTTGCCCAGGATCAATCGTGCCATCCAGCACCTTGGTGATCACGGGATTTGGATTGCGAACTTCAATTTCGATATTGGATGTAGCCGTTTCTCCGCCGCCTGTGGCACTGATGCTGAACTTCGCCACGCCTGTTTTTTGGCCTACTTTCAAGTCAAAATAGGTTAGTTTTTGGCCTGGTTCGGAGAAGGCAACTGTACTTGAACTACTTGCTACACTCACCAAACCACTCGATTCTTTAACGTTAACTGTTGCATTGCGCACTGATTTTTCCATCGCAAATACTTCTACGGGCAAACGCAGGGTTTCGCCTGGACCAAGCACCCGTGGTAAGGTTGGCATAATCATCAGCGGTTTACGCACCGGGCAGGTTTTTTCGGCGTTGCCGTATGCGCCTTCACCGCCAGCAGCGGGAGCAGAAAGCACGGCCATCACCCGAACGGAACCCACATAGTTTTCAATTTTCAAACGGTGTTTTGCCACCTGGCCTTTTTCCAATTTGAATGGCCCAAGGTGAATCACGCAGGGTTTAAAACGGTTGACTTGCGTGGCATTTTTTGCTTTCTGATTGATACCGTCACCACCAATGGCGAGG
>JBBQLD010000351.1:0-5187 GCA_038327555.1 Chitinophagales bacterium | reverse complement strand
TACGATCTATACGGCCGAGTGGTGAAAACGGTGCTGCTCCGGGATTTTGAAACTACAGTACCTCTGTCAAACCTGCCATCGGGTATGTATGTATGGCAGTTGCGCTGGAAGGGTGTGGCTACGCAAAGCGGGAGATTGGTAAAGACAAAATGAGTCAAGTCTTTGGTGAAAATCGAAGTGCCGGAGCGACAATGAGTCGCCCCGGCACTTTTCGTTATTTGAAACTTGCTACTTGCTACTTAAAACTTGTTACTGTTTAACAAGTTTCAGCACTTGCACATTCTTCCCATCATTGGTAGCAATTTTAGCGAAATAAAGGCCGGCAGGTAGACTTGCACCTTCAAAGCGAGCCTCGAATGTACCTGCATCCATGCGCTGGTCCACAATCGTCTGCACCAGTTTGCCAGTACGGTCATACACACCAATGTTCACGTCCGTAGAAGTTTCCACCTCATAACGAATGGTGGTAGAAGAAACGAATGGGTTCGGGAAACCGGCAGCCAGTACCGCTGATTTGCTTGAATTCACCAATTTGGTGTTGAATCCAGTAAAGCCTCCAAGTAAAGCATCAGGATTCGAAGCCAGATTTGCGATCGTACCGCCGCATTCACCGTCGCCAGCATGTGGAAGTGCGAGGTAAGGGAACGAAGTCTTGAAGGGTAAATCGTTGCTTTCCACACCTGTGGTGTAAGTCAACACATTCAAAAGATCTTGCGTCACCGGACTGCCGCTGCCGCTGTAATCGTCGTACCAAAGGCCGATGGCTGCCAACACTACGCCTCCAACTGCTTGCAACTCAATACGTGTCACGTCATCTTCCAAACGGCGACCGTTCGGGAATCCATCCATATTTGGAATAAACTGGATGTTTGTGTTCGTATTATAAGGCGCCTGGGTAAGACCCAAAACAGCCGCACTCACAAGCCCCAGGGAGCTGAAATTAGGATCATTCCGCGGGGTGGCTGGCACAGCCATGTTCAAGCGCAGCATATCTCCGCCATTAGGCAAAAAATTGCTGATGAAAGGTTTGCCCGCAGCAAGCGGGTTGCCGTTTTTGCCAGTGGCCAATTGATAAGGGCGGAAATTTGGAACTCCCGTATGGAATATAGGCCAGAGGTCTACCGAGCGTGGCTTACCTGCTCCTGGAAGCAGAAGCGTGCCAAAAATAGCGTCATCCAGGGCAGTGCCGGCCACTGCTGCGCTGCCTTTCAGGGCAAAGAGTCCGTTTTTGCCGTTGCCAAAGTCAAATGCCCCTAATGCATTTCGCTGGATTCTCAATTTGGAAAAAGCTGGCACAGCTCCTCCAAACAAATCATCATCCATGTATAAGGCCAGCTCTGGATTGTAGAAAAATGGATCGAGAGTTACATCAGCCAGCTCTTGATACGGCGTGAGGCTGTTCCAGTAATCCTTCATACCGATAGGAATAACCACTTCGTTGGTCAATGGCATGCCCAAACGACTTACCTGCACCCAAGGTCCGGTATAAGTTTCATCGCCAGCCGTGAGGGTACGCACAGCTTTGCGGCTGGCGCTGGCCCAAACGCCGATAGTCCAGTTAGGGTCAAGAATATTTGATGGCGCACGGGATGCACCCTTTTTCAAAAGGGTGTAAATCGGTACTTGAATACAGATAGCGCTCACGTTTTTGCAAGCCAGGCCGTCGCGGGCATTGCCATTCTGGCGTGGTAAATCACCTAGATCAAAAGCACCACCCAGATCTACGAAGAAAGGGTCGTCTGCAGGGCCAATGTACACCCGCTCCCCGGTAGTAGCGTACCGAGTAGCTTGATTTACAAGCGTTTCGTAAGATTTTCCAAGCCCCACAGGGCCGTCGATACTGCGTTTGCCAATATTGGTAGGAGGCACTGGTACCCGCCACAAAATATTTGCCCAGGATTGGCCACCATTGTCGGAACGAGAAAGGGTATACGTCATTTTCCCGTTCTGCTTGCCAAGGCGGATATTGAAAAATGTACTAGGGTCTTCGTTGATCATTGTAAACTCCACGCGGTAAATAATCTCGTCGCCAGGCTTGCCAGCATTATTGTCTACGTGGATTTCATAGCGGATATTTTCTCCAAACGAATAGTAGTTCGGGCCGCCTTGTGGCAATTGAAGTGGTACATAAGTGGCCATCAAAGTGATGGTGTTTGGACGATCGGGGCTGCGGAAGGCATACACGTCCACGTTGTCGGCGAGCGGATCGTCGGCAATGAGCGGAGCCTCGCGGTGGCTCGAAGCGAGCACATTGGTCAGCGACACCAGCATGAAAAATGCCGCCAGACTATTTTTGAAAAATGATGTCATCTTGTTGAGTTTTAAATTGTTGTAGCGCGAAATTCATTTCGCTTAAGACGTACAGCGAAATTCATTTCGCTTAAAATGTACAGCGAAATTCATTTCGCTTAAGATGTACTGCGAAATTCATTTCGCTTAAAATGTACTGCGAAATTCATTTCGCTTAAAATGTAGCGCGAAATTCATTTCGCCATATTTCAAATGCATTGGCAAAATTCATTTTGCCTTACTCCGTCTCCTTCCCACTCCAGGGCATAGCCACGTAAGGGAAAGTAGATTGGAATGGTTTATCATTTTTGTTTACCCCAGTCTGATAGGTCAGTACATCGAGCAAATCCTGCGTAACCGGGTTTGTGCCACCGAAATCGTCATACCAAAGTCCGATAGCAGCAAGCGCAATTCCAGAAACAGCCTGCAGTTCAATACGCGTCACATCATCTTCCAGGCGGCGACCATTCGGGAAACCATCCATATTTGGAATGAATTGGAGGGTTGCGTTGGCGTTATAAGTCGGGTCAGTAAGCCCCAAAACAGCAGCACTAATAATACCAAGTGGGCTGAATTTTGGATCATTGCGGTCTGTGATGGGCGTTGCCATATTCAGCCGCAACATATCTCCGCCGTTTGGCAAAAAGTTATTGATAAAAGGTTTGCCTACGGCGAGCGGGTTTCCGTTTTTGCCAGTAGCCAATTGGTATGGCGGGAAATTCGGAACGCCGGTGTGGAATATAGGCCAGAGGTCTACGGAACGAGCCTTGCCTGATCCAGGAAGCAACAAAGTGCCAAAAATGGCGTCATCCAAGGCTGTTCCGGCCACCGCAGCGGTTCCTTTCAAAGCATAAAGTCCATCTTTGCCATAGCCAAAATCAAAAGCACCTAGCGATTTAGTTTGGATACGCAATGGGGCAAAAGCAGGTACAGCACCGCCAAAAAAGCGGTTGTCCATGTAAAGCGACAGTTCCGGATTGTAGAAAAAGCCGTCGAGCGAGGTGTCTGTGATTTCGTCGTACGGCGTGATGGCGTTCCAGTAATCCTTAAATCCAACTGGAATAACCACTTCATTGGTCAATGGCATGCCTAAACGGCTCACTTGTACCCAGTTGCCGCTGTCATTGTACGTACCGTTGGTGCTCAGGGTACGGGTCGCACGGCGACTGGCGCTGGCCCAAAAACCGATCACGAAATTGCCATCCAGGATGTTGACCGGAGTTGGTGCAACGCCCGTTTTCAACAAGGTGCCGATTGGAACTTGAATGCAAATCGCGTGGGTATTGTATTGTCCTATGCCGTCGAGAGACTGTACTCCACCTTGACGTGGCAGGTTTCCGAGGTCAAAAACGCCGCCCAGATCCACAAAAAAAGGATCATCCACGGGGCCACAGAACACAGTTTCGCCAGAAGAAGCGGTAGTGATGGCCTGTTGCATCAGCGAAGCGTAGCTGGCATTGAGGCCAATTGGTCCGTCAATCGAACGCTCTCCGATGTATGGAGGAGGTACTTTTCCACTTGTTACAATGGTTGTCCAGGTAATGCCACCATTTGTGCTGCGTTCGCAGGTATAAGTGGTGAGCAAGTTTTGCTGGCCAAGCCGAATGTTAAAAAAAGTGCTTGGATCCTGATTTGTTCGGGTGAAGGTGAAACGGTAAGTCACCTCGTCGCCGGATTTGGTTGCGTCATTGTCTACATGGAGTTCGTAGCGAATGTTTTCACCAAACGTGTTGTAATTGGGGCCGCCATGTGGCAACTCAGTAGGAATGTAACAGGCGATCAGGGTAATGGTATTGGGGTTGTCTGGACTGCGGAAGGCATACACGTCAGTGTTGTCCGCAAGCGGGTCGTTGGCAATGAGCGGCGCTTCGCGGTGCGAAGATGCCGAAGCACTCATGACCCAACCTGTCAACAGCAAAGCGCTGCAAAGGCGAAGTAGGCTGCTTTTCAACATGGTTTGAAAATTTTGTTTAAATAAGTGAAATGAAATTTGAAACAGTTTCAAACACACTTACGGGCTTGGGTAAGGTTTGGTTTTTTAGTTTTCAAAAAAAGCAAAGCTGGGGGTCAGGCTCGTGCAGCATGTACCGGCTGCTTCAGCTTCCGAAGCTGTAGGCGGCTACTATTTGGCCCATTATTGCGTCAGCTAAAGCAGCCGATACATGAATATGCGACGAAAAAAAATCCGTAGAGACATAAGGAGAGGTTTGAATATCAATTCTCCCTGCGATGCTTGGTTATGCTGCAACTACATACCCCTGCGCCCATCGAAGCCGTTTGGGTCTTCGATGCTACGGGTAGGCGCGGCAGTGTACCTCGGAACGCTGTTCCGAGCACTTTTGGGTCAATAACACGGCATTTGTTTCCTCATCAATCCCCCCGGAACGGAGTTCCGGGGTACATTTGGGCGAAAGCCCATGCCTGAAATACCCTCCAAAGTTGCACTTGGTGAAAACACTAGGCGCGGCAGTAAAGTACCTCGGTACACTGTTCCGAGGACTTTTGGGCCAATAAAACGGAATTTGTTTCCTCATTAAACCCCCCGGAACGGAGTTCCGGGGTACATTTGGGTGAGTGCCCATGCCTGAAATACCCTCCAAAGTTGCACCTGTTGAAAACACTAGGCGCGGCAGATCGTACCTCGGAACGCTGTTCCGAGCACTTTTGGGTCAATAACACAGCCTTTGTTTCCTCCTCAATTCCCCCGGAACGGAGTTCCGGGGTACATTTGGGCGAGTGTCCATGCCTAAAATACCCTCCAAAGTTGCACCTGTTGAAAACACCAAGCGCGGCAGTATAGTACCTCGGAGCGCTGTTCCGAGCACTTTTGGGTCAATAACACGGCATTTGTTTCCTCATCAATCCCCCCGGAACGGAGTTCCGGGGTACATTTGGGCG
>JBBQLD010000350.1:0-5203 GCA_038327555.1 Chitinophagales bacterium | reverse complement strand
CTGGGCAGATTGATATGGATAAGGTAGAAGCCATCGCAAAAACCGAACGACCTAAACTAATCATTTGTGGTGCATCGGCCTATGCCCGCGACTGGGATTACGCCCGTTTCCGAGCCATTGCTGATTCCGTTGGTGCCTTGCTTTTGGCCGATATTGCACACCCTGCAGGTCTCATTGGGGCAAAGCTCTTGAACGACCCGCTTCCGCATTGCCATATTGTGACTAGCACAACGCATAAAACCTTGCGCGGCCCACGTGGCGGTATTATTATGATGGGTAAGAACTTTGATAATCCCTGGGGCCGTACTACCAAAAAAGGCGAGCTGATTCAAATGTCAAGTATTTTGGACAGCGGCGTATTTCCAGGAATTCAAGGTGGCCCTTTGGAACATGTGATCGCTGCAAAAGCAATTGCATTTGGCAAAGCATTGGAACCTGCCTATAAAGATTACTGCAAGCAAGTGATAAAAAATGCACAGGCTATGGCTACAGAATTTGTTGCCCGAGGTTTTGACATCATTTCTGGCGGAACAGATAACCATTTGATGCTCATTGACTTGCGTAAGAAAAATATTACCGGAAAGTTGGCTGACCATATCCTCGGGGAAGCAGATATTACGGTGAACAAAAACCTGATTCCTTTTGACCCGGAAGCTGCATTTACGACCTCTGGCATCCGCGTGGGCACGGCTGCCGTTACCTCACGTGGCTTCGTCGAAGACGATTGCCGTCAAGTGGTGCAGTGGATTGATGAAGTCATTTCGCACCCAAACGACGCTGCAACCCAGGCTAAAGTGCGCGGTGCGGTGAATGAATTTATGAAGCAGTTTCCGTTGTACGAATAACTGTAGCACGAAATTTATTTCGTGACCTGAAAATCAAGCATCGTACGAGAAATTGCAACACGAAATTTATTTCATGACCTGAAAATCAAGCATCGTACGAATAACTGCAACACGAAATTTATTTCGTGACCTGAAAATCAAAAGTTTTACGCATAAAAATAGCGAAATAAATTTCGCCCTACTACCATGGCCGATTCAAAAGCAAACCTGCTCTATGTGGAAGATGACGAAAGCCTAAGCTTCGTTACCCGCGACAATCTTGAACTAAATGGATACCATGTTACCTATTGTAGCGATGGGAAACAAGCCATGGATATCATCCAGGCGGGCCAAAAGTTTGACCTCTGCATCCTCGATGTTATGCTTCCTGAGGTAGATGGCTTTACGATTGCTCAAGAAATTCGTTCCATAGACGACCATGTGCCGATCATTTTTCTGACCGCCAAGAGCCTGAAACAGGATAAAATCCATGGTCTTACGATCGGTGCAGACGACTACATGACTAAACCGTTCAGCATCGAAGAACTGCTCTTGAAAATCGATATTTTCCTGCGCCGTACCAAGTACGCTGTTATCCTCAAACCGGGCAAGCCAGTCAGCATTGGCCATTACGCCTTTGATTACAAAAATCTGAGTCTCACCACAGAAGGGTATTCTGAAACGCTGACTCAAAAAGAAGCAGATCTATTAAAATTGCTCAATGAGCACCGCAATCAGGTTGTGAAACGCTCTTTCATTCTTGTAACCATTTGGGGTAAAGACGACTATTTCCTGGGGCGTAGCCTTGACGTATTTATTTCCCGTTTACGCAAATACTTGAGTCTCGACGACCGTATTAAAGTGGAGAATATCCATGGTGTAGGGTTCAAGTTCCGGGTAGACGATTGAGTTCTCTCCCAACATCTTAATCCGTGCAGCCAAATACCGATTCAAATACCGGCTGTCTTCATGCCTTTGGGCGAGGGAGTCTCATTGCCCTCTTGATCTTGGTAATCCCAGGCTACTTAGTTATACGTTACCACGACGAAATAAATGCTCAGCTTTCGGGCTTGAGTGAAATGCCTGTTTTCCAACAACTTTCTACGGATTTTAAAACCGGGGCAGAGCTTGCAGGCTCGACCTTTGCAGCCGAATTGCGTGATTTTTACGCTGATTCGGCCTTTCAAGCGGTATCAGAGGTGCTTCCCAAAAGAAAATCTACCTATTGGCAACGGGAGCGTGTAGAAGCCCAACTCCGCGCAAAACTTGGCAAAAAGTATCAGACTGGTATGGGCCGATACCTCGATTATGTAGAAAAATACCGTGATTTTGCAGAACTTGAAATGCGGCGCTGTAAAATTCCTGCTTCGATTACCTTAGCCCAGGGAATTTTGGAAACCAATGCCGGAAAGAGCATTTTGGCAACCAAGGGAAACAATCATTTCGGCATCAAATGCCGCACCCGATCCGGTTTTCGCCGTGACGGAGTCATTGACGACCAAGATTTTGATCCACATTCTTTAGCCATAGATTGTATGCAGATGCATGACGATTATGCCTGGGATCGGTTTGAGGTTTACGCATCTGCGCGCGAAAGTTTTCGCCGACATTCACTTCTGCTACAAGACCGGCGCTACGGTTGGATGCTGCACCAATATGAGGTAGGCGGTATTTATTCCGTAAAAAAACCAATCTTCGGGCACGATCGCGTGCCATATTATGCCGCCTGGTGCGTGGGACTCAAGCAGTCGGGCTACGCCACAGCGCGTCTTTATGCCGAAAAACTAACCCTCATCATCGAGACTTACCAACTTTGGAAGATTGATTATGAGGCAATTTCAAGGTATGATTAGGTGGTTAGTTGTGGATTTGGGGATTTGTTGTGCCAGAGCTGAGTATTCGCTCCAATCACTAAAAAACGAATACCCAGCTCTGGCACAATAACTCCCCAAATAATCAAATAATCAAATCCACAATCAGCACATATTCTCTCTCTCCCTTCACTTTTTTAATTTTTACACATGAAAAATTTTTTCGAATTCTTCGGTTTTCTCTCTACAGCTTGTATCTCTGCTGCCTTGATTTTCATTGTCATTGGCAAAAAAGATGGCTCGAAAACGGACACAAAGGGCGGCTTTCTCACCGAAATTGGTGCTGAAACTGAAGTCGCAGATGCCCCCCGATCTATTTCCGATCGTCCGATGCGCAGTAATTCATCTGGCAGTAGCAAACGGGACAAAGCGATTCGCCCAACTGAAGCATCGGCCGCAGGACTTTCTGCTGACGAGCGATTAAAATCACTCTACGACGACAATGAATTCGTATCAGCCACAGCGAAACAATGGAAAGGTTTGGTGCGCGATGCCGCCGACGAGTACAACGTAAAACCCCACGTGTTGTTAGCGCACGTAATGGTACAATCTTACCTCGGCGACTACTCTCGCAACCAATTGTACAATGACGCTGCCCGCCACGCAGGTGAACGCGTAAAGCCTACTGCTGCTGCCATCAAAGGCTATCGCTATGGATGGACGATGCAAAAACTGATGGGCGAACACGACTTGCTACGCTACTTCCCAGAGGAGGCCTCGACCGCTTCGGCGGCTATTTCGACCTCCCGTAAAGCCGTGGAAAAAACAACCGTCTCTTCAAAAGGAGTTGCCAAATACTCCGCGCCTTTAGCAAAAAACAACCCAATGGAAGAAGGTTTCAAAAACATGGTGGCCAAGGAATATGGATTTGCTTCTTGGGCAGGGTTGCAAAAACTGGCCGACCCCGACACAAAATCTGACGCTGCCCGTCGTGTAAAATCGCTGATAATGGCTTCACGAGTACGGTGAAACACTAGGGTTTTTTTTAAAAATACTAAGGTTTTTTTAAAAAACACTAAGGAACTAAGGGCCACTAAGCCTATAAGGGAAAAAACCTCTATTAGCCCTAGTGGCCCTTAATTCCTTAGTGTTTTTTATAAGAACCTCTATTAACCTTAGTGGCCCTTAGTTCCTTAGTGTTTTTTTAAAGAACCTCTATTAACCTTAGTGGCCCTTAGTTCCTTAGTGTTTTTTTAAATAACCTCTATTATCCTTAGTGGCCCTTAGTTCCTTAGTGTTTTTTAAAAGAACCTCTATTAGCCTTAGTGGCCCTTAGTTCCTTAGTGTTTTTTAAAAAGACCTCTATTAGACTTAGTGGCCCTTGGTTCCTTAGTGTTTTTTAAAAAAACCTCTATTAGCCTTAGTGGCCCTTGTTGGGTTAGTGTTTTTTAAAAGAACCTCAGTGTCTAGAAAAAAGAATGGTCTAAGCCCCGATTTTCAACCAAAAAGAGCCTCCATGTCGTTCCACACCCTGAGTGTTGGGATGATTCCAAATACCCGAAATCGAAGCACTTAATTGGGTATCTTCTGAGATGAAATAAGCTGGAAAAATGGGCTGGTATCGTTTGGGATTCGCCAAAATAGCAATAGCAAGCCCGTATTGCTCGGAGTAAAATCGGTCGCACATGAACTGCGGGTAATCGTAGGGCAGGTAAATGTCGTGAACGTGAACGATGACCCCTGGCTTAAGTGCAGGGAGTGTTTCCAGAAAGAAAACAGTCGCATCGGAATTTGGCAACATCCGGTGGGAATTGTCTATAAAAAGAATGTCCCCAGCGTCCAAGTTGGCTATCCAACTTGTATCTACATCCTCAAACGGCTTGCGCACAATTTCATGGGCAAGACTATCGATTTCAGCTCGAGGATAAGGATCTATGGAAGTGATTTTGGTGGAAAGCTCGTGATCTTTCACGGCCTTGTGCACCACTTTTGTGGAGTTGCCAGAACCAACCTCTACATAACGGCGGGGTTTGGTTTCCGCAATAATGGAATACAAAGCCATGATGTCAAGCCCTGGTAAAAAGTCGTTATTCCAGCCCGGTTGAGACGCGTCTTTTTCATCGGCTTTTTTTTTGATCGTCTGAAGTTGAGGCGCAAAATCGTTTATTTTTCCTAACCAGAATTGGTAGGTTTCCCGTTGATTATCAATGATTTCAAGCAAACGACCGTGTGGAGGAAGACCATGGCCGTAGCGCGGTTTAAGCGCAACCTTATATTCGAGAAAAAGGGTTTGGAAGCGCGGAGAAAGAAACCTGTACAGGGATTTTAGCATAGCAGACATAACGTTTTTTCGGGCCAAAGGTAACTTTTAGAACGGGTGAATAACAACTTGATACTTACTCCCCGGCCTTCAAAAAAACAAATCGCTGTTTCAGCCAACCTTTTTTGATGAACCTACTGTCTAACAGGAAAATCCTGATCAACAATTGTGTAAAAGTTAAACAAGGATTTTTAATTTTTCACACTTAACCTGTTCAAAATGAAGCACAAAATCTTACCTATCCTAGC
>JBBQLD010000349.1:0-5222 GCA_038327555.1 Chitinophagales bacterium | reverse complement strand
GAAGAAAAAGAGGATTTACCGCTATTGTCTTGCCCAGACGTGAAAATCATGCTCGCTAAAACACTGTCCAATAAACTCAACACGCAAAACGGATTATCAAGCGCAATCCAAAAAAGACATGAGCAACGACAAGCGGATATTGACCGATATAAAAACTATTCCTAATTTGACAAAGTAGAATTAAGAACGCGTTTCTAAACAAAAGCGGTGCGCGAGACCAGTTTATAAAACACAAAACCCGACCTCAACAAAATAGGTTGAAGTCGGGTAAAAGCCCGTGGATTAAAATCAAGCGTGTTCTGTTTGATTACGACACGTTCCTAATTTTACGTGGTCAGATTAGCCGCATCGCGGCGTAGCGTCTATAGAACTAAGCGTCATGCAGCACCAAAATCGGCACTTTAGTAATATGCGCCAAAGATCTTGATACACTTTTTGCAAACAACTTATGTAGAAAAGCATGCTCGTGCGCTACCACCACCAATCCATTACAATCCGTTGATTCTAGGAAATTGTGAATTGCCTGAACCACGTTTTTATCGTGCAGGTAGTGGAAGTTGTGCGGAATAGTGCCCAGTTTCTCGCTTAAAGCTTCTTCGTTTCGTTTGTCCGGGTGTTTGTGGGTCTCGCTCAGCACATGGACGATGTTCAGCCCGGTATGTTGCAGGTTGAGCATTTCGCGCATGATTTGAAGGGAAGATTTGCTGACCGATAATTTAAAATCGGTGGCAAATGCAAACCGGGCCTTGTTGTGGAACGCTGCCTTGAGGGGTACTACAAAAACAGGCGTTTGGCTGGCAGAAATTACACCTCCTGCTACGCTACCCAGGAGCACGCCACGCAAGCCACTGGCCCCCGTGGTACCCATTACGATGAGCGATGCACCAAGTTCTGTTGCGGTTTGGGTGATTGTACTAACCGGGAAACCGATTCGGCACTCAATCTGGACTTTGATGTCTTTCAAATGCGGGCTGCGTGTAAATTTTTTAACCCAGCTTTTCATGCCCTCTAGTCGCTGTTTGACGTAATCATCTACAAAAAATGCATCGTACATATTGTTATCCACGCCTTCGTTGGGGTAGACAACGTACAATACGGTGATAGATAGCCCGGTGCGTTCGGCAATTTCCAGGGCGTACATCATGGCGTTGTTGGCGCATTTGGAAAAGTCGGTTGGGACGAGAATGGTTTTCATGTTTGTGTAAGATAGTTGAAAAACGATCAATCCTGATCACGGTAGTCCAAAAAATCAGTTTGGAGTGCGCCAATGGTTCTGTCGGGAGCGAGGTGGAGATCCATGAATGTATGAATGTTTTGTAGTACAAAGTTGTGCGGGTTTGAAGATCGTTGAACATGATGCGTATCATCCTAGTGAGTGACTTTTTACAGGTGGGTTTCTATCGGCAACCTTTTGACATAACCCAAACCAAACAAAAATTTAACCCACATAGCCGAATCCCACTTATATGACACTCCATTGACCAGCATCACCACCAACCCTGACCGGCATCACCGCTATTGGGGCCTTGTATGTCAGAATTTTGCGCCAATAAATTCTATTGTGCATGCCTACTTCAGTATTAGTTCAGCCTCAAAATTCTGCCGTCGGCGATAATACCTGCTTTCACTGCCACGACATTTGCCCCCCGCTTCCGCCTGGAGGGGAAGACAGGTTGCGTATTGGCGACAAGCATTTTTGTTGCCAGGGCTGCCAGATGGTGTACGAAATTCTGAATACGCACAAACTCTGCGAATTTTACAATTTGGATCAAAATGCCGGACAAAGCCTTAAGAGCCAAAAATTTGCAAAAAGTTACGCTTATCTCGACGATGCAGAAGTCCAGGAAAAACTGATTGAGTTTCAGCAAGGCCAAACCGCGCAAGTTACCTTTTACCTGCCTCAAATGCACTGCGTCTCTTGTATCTGGCTTCTGGAAAATATGTATAAACTGGATGCTGGGGTGACCCATGCCCGGGTGAATTTTTTGAAAAAAACCACAACCATACAATTCAATCCCGAGCAGACTTCCCTTCGTAAACTTGCCGCACTTTTGGCTTCTATTGGCTACGCGCCCGACATCAATCTTGGAGATGTGGACGGCCAAAAACGCCCCAAATTAAGTCGCCGCCTAGCCATGCAATTGGCCGTGGCGGGGTTTGCGTTTGGAAACGTAATGTTGTTTAGTTTTCCAGAGTATGTAGGGATGGATCGCGCGACAGACCCTTGGTTTTCGGCTGCATTTGGCTACCTCAGCATCTTGATTTCTTTGCCCGTACTGCTGTTTAGCGAACGCGATTATTTCGTCTCCGCATGGCAGGGATTGCGCAACAGACAACTCAATATTGATGTGCCGCTTTGTCTTGCTTTTCTCTCCTTGTTTGGGCGAAGTGTTTACGAAATACTGACCCATACAGGTGCAGGTTACCTGGATTCTTTTGCAGGCTTAACCTTTTTGATGTTGATTGGAAAGTGGTTCCAACAGCATGTTTGGCACCAGCTTTCTTTCGAGCGGGATTATAAATCTTACTTCCCTGTGGCCGCCACCTTGCGCAATGGTGAGGAAGAAACCTCCGTACCAGTGAGCCGCTTGGTTCCGGGCGACATTATTTTGATCCGTAGTCAAGAGGTCATTCCAGCGGATGGGATTTTGTTAAAAGGCTCCGCTAACGTGGACTATAGTTTCGTAACAGGTGAATCAGCACTGGTTTTGGTGCAAAATGGCGAACGGATTTTTGCTGGCGGCAAACAAATAGGCGAAAGCATCGAAATCGCGCTTACCCGCCGGGTGGCACAAAGCCACCTGACAAAATTGTGGAATAACGAGGCGTTTAAAACCAATGCCAAAGGCCAGGTAACTCAACTGGCCGATGCAGCAGGCCGTTATTTTACGTATCTGATTCTGGTGTTTGGCAGTGGAGCATTCTTGTACTGGGGAGGGCTGCGCGGTGATATGGCTACTGCCATCAATGCTTTTACAGCGGTGATGATTGTAGCCTGCCCCTGCAACGTGGCCCTGGCAATTCCATTCACCCTGGGCAATATCCTCCGCATTTTAGGTCGGAATCGTTTTTATCTAAAAAATATCCGCGTGGTAGAGGCTTTTGCGGAAATCAACGCGGTCGTATTTGACAAAACCGGCACAATTACCAACGTATCGCAGCAGGAAATGCGCTTTGAAGGTCATCCACTTGGATATGCTGAAAAAATTGCGATCCGATCGCTGGTACGGCATTCGTCGCACCCGCTCAGTCGCAAATTATACGAGTCTATGCCCGAAGTGCCGATTGAAACGCCGGAGCATTTTGAAGAGATACCGGGTTTGGGCATCCGGGGTGTTGTGAAAGGGCGGGAGGTCAGGATCGGGTCGCAGCAGTTTGTTGATGCAGGGCCGGTTCAAGATTTGACAACTTTTAAAAAGTGGTCAAATCGGTCAAATCTTGGGCAGACTGGCGGCGTTTTTATCTCCATAGACAACGATCTTTTGGGCCATTTTGAAGTCAAAAGCCATTTCCGAAGCGGACTGGCTCAGGTACTGGCGTTCTTCAGCCCCAAGGCAAAGGGCAACACTCAACACTTAACACTTAACACTCAACACTCAGTTTTCCTGCTCTCCGGCGACCAGGACCGAGAAGCTGCGGCGCTTAGGCCGTTTTTTCCTGATGCGGAAACCATGCGTTTTAACAGCAATCCACAAGAAAAACTAGAATTCGTAAAAGACCTGCAACAACATGGCAACCATGTCATGATGCTTGGCGATGGCTTGAACGATGCTGGCGCTCTTCGTCAAAGCGATCTAGGCATTGTGGTAGCAGAAAACACCAACAACTTCACGCCAGCCTGCGACGCTATTCTCCATGCGGATGAGTTTGAGCGGCTACCACAGTTCGTCCAACTGGCTCGCGAAGGGGTGAAGATTGTGAACCGCTCCTATGTGGTAGCCTTGACTTACAACGCCATTGGGCTGAGTTTTGCGGTAGCAGGTAATTTGTCGCCTTTAGCAGCCGCAGTATTGATGCCAATCAGCTCTGTTTCGGTGGTGTTGTTTGGGGTGGGGATGAGTAATTGGGCGGGTCGTCGGATCTTGGGAGCTTAGATATTAAGATAATGGACGTTTTATATGGTTTGGTAAGTGCATGATTTTAGCATGTCCAAAAGTCCAATGTTCAATCTCCAAAAGTCTATGCCGCTTCAACTGTTTAAATGACGGATTGGCGACTAATTGTCAAATTGAATAAATGTTTATTTATATAAATAGTCCAAAGAATATCTTTGATTGAGGCGTTTATATAATTAATCGATTCATATAAGTTAATTATTGCTACAAAGTCACTAACAAGTTAACAAGACTTTGACTTATCCATTTACCTTTGCCACTGAAAACAATATTTTTTGTACTTTCCTGTACATTATTTTAATCTTCCCTGATAATCTATTTTCCTACCGTTTCGCTGCTTCTACCTTTAATTTTTATGATGCAATCATCATAAATAGAATTTAATTATTAGGCATTTTTGATTGCCTACCGTAGTGTTAGAGGCCGTGTCTTCCTTTTTTTCCTTGGGCTTTTTCCTTCAATTAATACACTTAGAAGGATGAGGTCTTGATGTTTGCATTTTTAATAATCCGAAGTGAAAAGTTTATAGTTCTCCACCAAGGCTCAATATTGAGCCCTGACGGGTGCTGCTTAGTTTCCAACGCAGCAAACCTGATTTTCCAGAACATAAATTTATTCGCCGAAACCGATTCTAGTCTGCACTGGTAATCACTATCCAGCTTTTTAAGTTGGATTAATGCCCCTGCCACTAGTATGCTGCATCATTGGCGCGTCGGTATGGGTTGAGGAGGGTTTTAGGATGGGGGTAGCTCGAAATTCTGTCTGACAATATCGACTTAAGTGATTGATAATCATGAAACAAAACACTTGAAATTAAAGTGCGAAGGAGATATATATCAAATATATCGAAATCGTATTAAATGTTTTATAAACTGATTTTTTGCATTTTAATGGGGATTCTCCACAAAATTTTACTATGAAAAAGTTTACACCACTGCAAATTTCATTCCTGTCACTTATTATCAGTAGCTTTCTGCTTCTCGGGAAAATAAATGCACAGGACTGCTCCGTCAACTCCGGGGTTCCAGTAACTTTTTGCCCGGATATGCAAATCCCGTTGTTGGGCGGAGCGTCTGGAAATTTTGTTCCAGGTTCCTTTTACTGGTC
>JBBQLD010000348.1:0-5224 GCA_038327555.1 Chitinophagales bacterium | reverse complement strand
GCATCGGTGTGGAGAGTGAAGTGGTCATTATCGAAACGCCAAACGATCTGGTGTCCGATCCGCAATTCGATGAACAGGAGCCGAAAGCCGTGTCCAACAAAGAAATCGAAGACGCGCTCCTACGGGGTGAAGTGGATTTTGCGGTGCATTTCATGAAAGATTTGCCGACCGTTCAACCAGAAGGGCTTTGTATTACAGCAGTTTCTGGCCGCCAAAACCCCTCAGATTTGCTCGTTATCCGCAAGGAATCTTACGCAGACAAGGCACTGCTGAAGTTAGCACCCAAAGCTATTGCCGGAGCCTCCTCCAGGTTGCGTAACGCACAGCTACTCGCCTTCCGACCAGATGTATTACTAAAAAACGTCCAAGGCAATGTGCACCGTCAGCTCGAACAGCTTCGTGCTGGTGATTTCGACACGATATTTCTGGCCGCATCGGAAGTAATTCCTTTGGGCCTGGAATTGTCAGATTTTGAAATATTTGAGTTGCCCGCACGTGAATTTGTGCCAGCCCCTGCTCAAGGTGTATTGGCCTGGCAAACCAACCGAAACGATACCCCTACCCGACTCATTTTGAAGCAATTACACCACACAAACGTCTCTGCATGCACCAATATGGAACGCCGCGTACTCCAACTTCTAGGCGGTGAGTATCATCGTGCACTAGGCGTGTATTGTGAACGCGATGCGGTTGGAAATTATCACGCCTTCGCCGCTTGTGAAATAGCGGAAAAAATGTGTCGGACACGTTTTTCATCCAGCACACATTTTGGGATGGCCGAGAAATTGGTGCAGTTGTTGAAAAACCAGTAATTGTTCCCTGTTAAGCAACGCCCAAAAAACCTATTTCCCAAATAGCTCTTCCAGTTTAGCACCCAATTGCTCTCCGCGTAAATTGCGGGCAATGATATTTCCCTCCCGGTCAACAAGTAGGGTTTGCGGAATAGAGGTAACCGAGTAAAGGGCTGCGTGAGCGCTCTGCCAGCCTTTCAAGTCGCTGATATGATGCCAGGGCAAGCCGTCTTGTTTGATTGCATTACGCCAGGCACTGATTTCGCGATCCAGGCTTACGCCAAGGACATCGAAGCCTTTTTCATGATATTTGTTGTAGCTGGCTACAACATTGGGGTTTTCCTTGCGGCATGGACCACACCAGCTTGCCCAAAAGTCAATCAATACTACCTTTCCGCGTAATTGCTTGAGTGAATATTGAGCACTATCCGGCGTCATACCTGCAAGATCAGGGGCTTCAAAACCCGTCATGAACGTAGAGGCCTTTTTCAATTCCATTTCCATGGCAGGTATCTCGCCAAGGTTTTTTGAACTATACAGCTCAATATATTTTTTGGCCACAATGGAATACTGAGGGCTATTGTTAGCTTTCAGTGAAGCCACTATCCCGGCCAATGCCATGCGGTAAGTCGTACTGCCAACAGGAATTTTGGCCAATTGAACTTCGGCAAGTTTTACCGCCTTTTCATGCGCAACTCCAAATTGGAATTGCATACCGAGAAAAGCGTCGAACGCATTGTATACATCCGGAATTTGCTCAAAAGCCTTGTCGCTCAAGTCCGCCCAACGGAAAAATTCGTTGGCATAAAATTCTGCCTCAGTGCCGCCTTGTCCAGCGTAATCAGGGGTAATTTGTAGGCTGGCCATGCGCCAAAGCAGCGGATTAGCCGTCTTGAGCGAGTCTATGAAACGGATCTTGCGCTGACCAAACTGAGCCATACGTTCTTCCATGGTACGACGCATCGTGCCCGTGGATTGGTTGAACTGCGCACGTGCTTGTGCACTTTCTGAAGTGAATTGTGCAATTTGCTCCTGGAGCGTTTCCAATGCTTTGTTGGAAACCGAGCTGACCGTTCTTGCTTTGTGCATGAACTGGGTATTGCCCCACAAGGTCACCTGCTTTTCTTCTCCTAAAATAACCTTAGCGGTAGATTGCTCATTGGCACCGACGCTATAAAAACGTGCAGGCCCGGCAGGGATCGTGAGGACATAAGCACTATCAATCCCGCTTTTGCCCGCGCTTGCCAGTACTTTTTTGGCTAGACCAATATTTTCGTATAAAAACACCTGGTCGGCACTGGATTGAGCACCATATAGACGACAAGTGAGGGTGACATTATTGCTTGCTTTAGCAGGTTGCTGAGCAGGTTTGGCCGTTGAATTTTTTTGGAAAGCCCACAGTGATGCAGGCATAAGTAATGCGACGAAGAGCAGTTTTTTCATGTTTGGTGAAATCCTTTTTTGTCAAATTTGGCCGCAAAAATATACCCTTTAGCACAGGCTTTTGCGAAACAAAAAGTTAATTACTTTGTGTGATTTGAAGGTTTTGAGGTTCGGTACATGACTGGGCTACAAGCCTAACGCTCAAGTTTCCAAATCCTGAAGTTCAATATTTATTCGGATAAACATACAGCCGCACATCTTCCTCCGTCACGGTCTGTTCGCAAAGGATGAAGAGCCGTTCAATCACGTTGGCCAGTTCGCGAATGTTGCCTGTCCAATTGTAGTCCTGCAAGGCAGTAATGGCCGCAGGCGTGAAAGATTTGAGCGGATGGCCATAATCGTCGGCGATCCGGCGATTAAAATGCTCGATAAGAAGCGGGATGTCTTCACGTCGTTCATTGAGTGAAGGCACCTGCACCACGATGACGGCCAAGCGGTGATAAAGGTCTTCGCGAAAACGCCCTACTGCGATCTCTGCACGAAGGTCTTTGTTGGTAGCTGCAAGTACCCGCACATCCACTTTGATTTCCTTGCTATCGCCCACCCGGGTAATGCGACTTTCTTGCAAAGCGCGAAGCACTTTGGCCTGAGCATCGAGGCTCATATCACCGATTTCGTCCAGGAAAAGTGTACCGCCATTGGCCGATTCAAATTTGCCAGGACGGTCGGCAATGGCTCCAGTGAATGATCCTTTTTTATGCCCAAACAATTCGCTTTCGATCAATTCTGAGGGAATAGCAGCACAGTTTACTTCCACGATTGGGCCGTCGGCGCGATTGCTTTTTTCATGAATCCAGCGCGCCACAAGTTCCTTGCCTGTCCCGTTTTGCCCGGTGATGAGCACCCGGCTTTCCGTGGGGGCCACTTTTTCGAGCATTTTTTTGATGGCAAGGATTGGGCTGCTATCGCCAATCATGTTCACCCCCTTACTGCTTTTCACTTGTTTGCGCAGCACTTGGGTGGTATTCACGAGTTCGCTACGATCAAGCGCATTGCGCACGGTGATCAGCATCCGGTTGAGGTCTGGCGGTTTAGAAATAAAGTCGAAAGCGCCCTTTTTCACCGCTTCTACTGCGGTATCTATAGTACCGTGACCACTCACCATGATCACAGGAGTTTCTGGCGATAGAATTTGGAGGCGCTCCAAAGCTTCTATACCGTCCATTCTGGGCATCTTGATGTCAGTAATGATAACATCGTATTTTTCTTTTTGGACTTTGGCCACGCATTCTAGTCCATCGGAGGCTTCGTCTACATCATAGCCTTCAAATTCGAGAATGTCGCGCAAGGTGCGGCGGATGGGTACTTCGTCGTCAACGATTAAAATCTTTGCCATGTTTTGTAAATAAGATTCCGCCTACGCTTTTACGCACCATAGTCTTTTCATTCGCCAAAGTTTTAACGAAGGAGGAAAGGGTGGCTAATTGCTTCGGCGGGTAAAAATGTGGTCAATGAGAACCCTCCTTCGCCAAGGCTACGGCGGGTAAAAATGTAGTTAGTGTGAACCCTCCTTCGCCAAGCGAAGGCGGTATTGACCCTGTTAAAGGTCTGTATGGGTAAAAATGTAGTTAGTGTGAACCCTCCTTCGCCAAGGCTACGGCGGGTAAAGGCACAAAGAAACTCTATTTGACGGCTGGTTTTGCCAGACCCCTGCTTATTTTTCTTTTATCTTGTGACTTCGGGTCAGGTGGACGTTTTATCTTTGCTTGCCAACTATGCATTTTTACACTTATTTTTGAAGATCAAAAATCCTTTTTCCAACACCAATAAAACGCCTAAAGCTCACCAGTTAAATATTTACAAATCAAAGAATTATGAACAAAAAAACCCTTTTAGTGCTGCTTTTTTTTGCCGCCTTGGCCTTGAAATTGAGTGCACAGTTTAACCCTGTACGCGAATCAGAGCGTATGATGTCGTTCGGCAGCCGCCCATGTTTCCGCATGGAGTTTGCAAGCACCGATGCCAGTACGGTCGAAGAAGTCTGGAAAAAGTTTGCAAAAGAAAATTTCAACGCAAAACTCAAAAAAAGCAAGGGAGAATGGACCGCAACCAAACTTCGTTCAGCTTTTATGGGCGACGATGTTTTTGCACTTTATTCTACCATTGAAAAGGATGGCAATGAGACGGCGCTTACCGTATGGGTGGATGCTGGCACCTACTTTCTCAACCGTCGAGACAACCGTAGCAGAACAGAAGAAATGCTGAGATCACTGCGTCAGTGCTATTTCGACGTGCGCCGAGCTGCTGTAGGAAAAGAAATGAAAACGCAGGAAACGCAGATTAAAGAGCTGGAAAACAAGCAGAAAAAATTGGACAAAGACAACGAAGACCTCCGCCGCAGTATTGAAGCCTGGGAATCGAAAATTCAAAAAGCCAAACAAGACATCGTAAACAACGAACAGTCTCAAGAGGCAAATCTTGTAGAACAGGAAAATCAGCGCCGCCTCGTAGAAGAGACCCGTCGGCGTTTAGAAAACGTGGAAAGCGAAGGCGGGAATTGAACTAAATCTAAGGAACGCGGCACCAACAACTTATTCATTTTGGGTCAACCATTTTTTCATCAGACAGCATTTTTTCGCGAATAGTGGGGCTATTTAAAGAAAAATAGCGGCTGTATGATGGAACAAAGGGTGGCATCAAAGGACTAAGTTATTGGTGCCGCATTCCTTAGTTTTTTTCAATTTAAGTTTGGAACCAAAAATAAAAAAAATGCAATCACCTGCCTTTTGGAATGAAATGGTCTCCGCCACCAGTGGAGAGAAAGTGTCAGAAATGGCCGAAAAGCAACCTTTGATGCTGGTTTTTTTGCGGTTTTTTGGATGTTCCTTTTGCCGGGAGGCGATCAGCGATATTGCTAAGCATCGAAAAACCTTCGAAGATAAGGGTTTCAGGGTCATCTTTGTACACATGGCTCCGGATGTTGGAATCGCAGAAAAGTTCTTCAAAAAATACAAACTCTTTCCAGTAGACCATATCTCTGACCCTGAAAA
>JBBQLD010000347.1:0-5239 GCA_038327555.1 Chitinophagales bacterium | reverse complement strand
ACTTCTTGCATGAACAGCTGAAAAGTATCGGGTGAAATGCTGATCCAAGGTTGGCAACCCAATAGATTTAATACCTCAGGCTTTGGGGTTGGAAATTTCTCCAAAAGAAGTTTTTGAAGTTTTTTGTCGGAAGCAATTTTGTTCCAAAATCCACCAACAATAGGTAATGCCATAGCAGAACCTTGTCCTTGCGCCATATTACGAAAGCGCACCGCAGGGCTTTCACCGCCTACCCAGGCTCCGGTGACGAGTTGCGGGTTGTAGCATATAAACCAGCCGTCAGAATGATTTTGGGTGGTGCCAGTTTTACCCGCAAAATCTCCGCGTACGTAAGCATGGAGGCGTGCTCCTGTGCCATAATCCACCACGTTTTGAAGCATTTTGGTCATGGTGGCAGCTTGATTGACCGTCATAGCAACCTCATGTGATCCAAGATTGGAATCTAAAGCAAGTTCTTTTTTGTAATCGTAAATGACATTGCCTCGACGATCTGTGACTTGGGTGACGGTTACAGGCTCCGGGCGTTTACCTTCATTTGCCATCGTACCGTACACTTTCATCATATCAAAAAGCGAAATATCAGCGGCACCCAGGCTGATGCCGTACTCACGGGGCAATGTGGCCGTGACGCCCATTTTTCGAGCCAGGTCGATCGTTTTTTGAATGCCAACCTTCTCAATGAGTTGTGCGGTGACGACGTTGACAGAGCGCGTAAGTGCGCCCATCATCGTATACCAACCGCCGTAAGTTTCATCGGCATTATGCGGTTCCCAATCCAAGATCATTTTGATTTGGTTGGGGAAATAGGTACAGGGTTTTATGCTGTCTTGAAGCGCAGCAGCGTACACAATCGGTTTAAAAGTAGAGCCTACTTGCCTTTTGGTAAGGGTGTGGTCTACTTTGAAATCTCTAAAATGGATGCCTCCCACCCAGGCGCGAACGTAGCCATTGCGGTGATCCATGGCCATGAACCCGCAGTTGAGCATACAGAAATAATAACGCACAGAATCGAGTGGAGTCATAGTGGTATCCATCGCTGAACCGCCATTTTTCCAAGTGAAAATAGTCATCCGAGTGGGCGTTTCAAAAGACTTTCGGGCATCCTCATTGCTTAGGCCTGCATCTTTTAAGGTTTCCCAGCGCGTACTGTTTTCTATTTGTTTGTCAATCCATTTGTCATCGCCCCAAGCTTTCTCCAGTTTGTAGTTTTTCCAGTGTGCATCAAACTGTTTTTGCAGTCCTTGCATGTGTTTTTGCACGGATTCTTCCGCAAATTGCTGCATTTTGGAATTGAGCGTGGTATATATTTTAAGGCCGTCTGTGTAGAGGTTGTAAGGTTTTCCGTCGGCGTTTTTGAGGTCTTTCAGGATTTTGGGCATTACATCTGTGCGGAGGTGCTCGCGGAAGTAAGTACCAGTCCCTTCGTTATTACTGTCTACATTATAGCGTTTTGCACCAACGGGTTTTTTGCTCAGCTCATCGTATTCAGCCTGAGTCAGGTGGCCGTTGTTGACCATTTGACGCAGCACTACGTTGCGACGGTTTTGAGCGTTTTTAGGGTTTCGGAGGGGGTTGTAAAGGGTTGTGCCTTTGAGCATCCCTACGAGTGTGGAGGCTTGATCCACCGTAAGGTCATTGGGCTTTTTGCCAAAGAATTGCCGTGACGCCACATTAATGCCAAACGCATTTTCGCCAAAGGGTACGGTGTTTAGGTACAAACTCAGCAGTTGTTGCTTGGTATAAACCTTTTCGAGGCGGACCGAAATGAAATTTTCCCGAATCTTATTGATCACCATGCTTACCCCGGGAACATAATAGTTTTTGCGCGGGTAGAGGTTTTTTGCCAGTTGCTGACTCAGGGTGGAGCCGCCACCGCGCTCTTTCTGGCCTGTGAGCACACCGAAGCCTACCCGAAGATAACTCATGATATCAATACCACTGTGATCCAGAAAACGCCTGTCTTCAGTAGCTATGAGTGCATTAACGATAAAGGGAGAAATATTTTCCAGTGAAATAGAGGTACGGTTCTCAAAAAAGTACTTGCCGATCAAAACACTGTCAGCCGTATAGATCTCTGTAGAATTGGCGGTTTCTACTTCGAGCAGTTCCTGGGTAGAAGGGAGTCGACCAAACAAGCCGATCCATACACCAAAGATCAGGAGCAGGAGAAAATTGAATCCCCAACGCGCAAAAGTACCCAACCAGCCTAGGGTGAAACCGATTTTGGGGAACCGCTCGCGGAAAGCCGCCCAGAGCTTGCGTACCGGCAGGGTTAATCGCCCCCATGCATCTGTGGCCGGACGTATGAATTGCCGGATAGGTGTAGTAAACTGCACCCAAATGGCACGTAAAGGCGCCATGGCATCAAGAACCCAACGACGGAAATTTAGAAAGGCAGCTACTAAAGATTGGAGAAACAAACGCATGGACAGAGCTCTAAAAGTGCGCGAAGATAGCGTATTGTGGAGTATCGATACGTTAAATGTCCACAGTAAACTATCTGCCTCCGTGCCTGGAATTTTGTCCGGAATATTTTTTTCTTCGCTTGTCCGGTTTTTGAAACCTCGTTCGTCATAAACTCGAAATTTAACCACAATCCTTTTTTCAACTTGCAATGAAAATTTAAAAATCAACACTACTTCGCTACTTAAAGTAGCGCCTTTAGCCGCACTCGCATCTGCTGCGATCAATGCCATACTTTACTTCATTGGCGATGCCACTGGTCTGATGGACAAAGCAATCGGTGTGCCGGGAGCTGACGGTTCGGTTCAGTCGATTACCCTGGTGCCGGTGATCATGTCGTCTATTATTCCAACCCTGATCGCTGCCGGCGTATTGGCACTGCTCAATCGGTTCACAGACAATCCACTTCGTATCTATGGTATCGTGACCATTGTATTGTTTGTTTTGACTTTAGGGAATCCTTTTTTCAGCATTCCTAATATTCCATTGGGTATGGGCATCTGGTTGGATGTAATGCATGCAGTAGTGGCAGGTGTAGCCTGGTATGCCTTTAGCAATTACACCAAAAAGTAAACAAGAGTCCTCAATGATACTTTCGAATGGGGCGACTGCGTGTTATGCGTGGTTTGCCCCGTTTGTTTGCGTGCCCCGTCAGGTGTTCAAAACATGAATTTTGACAAAACCCTTCCTTGCGCTCCAAGCAAATCTCCCGCCCCGCGCCGCGATAGTGTCTTTTGACCAAGCGCTCAAAATCTTGCCTTTAAAGCGCAGAAAATCAAGCAGTTACTATAGTTTTGTTCTTTTCTCCATGGGCGCTTGGTCAAAAGACACAATCGCGGCGCTGGGCCGGGGATCTTGTATTTGGAATCAAGTAAGACTTGGCTGGGCAAAAATTATCTGGTATGTCCTTGAGGTCATTTTTCTTCAAAGAAAGATAACTAAAAATTATTTCGGGTACTAAAAATAGAATAAAAAAGAAATTTTTGATTGCTATAAATTAAATTATATAGTATTTTTGCCTACTAATTTTACAAAAATGTATTATAAACGGCTAATTGACAGACATCTAACTGCTTGGAAGGATGACCCAAACCGCAAGCCTTTGATGCTTCGTGGAGCAAGGCAGGTCGGCAAGTCTTCTGCTGTGCGACAACTTGGAGTGCATTTCGATCATTTCGTTGAGGTGAACTTCGAGGAAAACGCTGGATTCAAATCCCTTTTCAGCGCGGAGCTTAACCCGCAACACATTGTTGAAAACCTTTCCATTTTTTTGGGCGTACCGATCATTCCGGGCCAGACCTTAGTTTTTTTGGATGAGATACAGAGCTGTCCACAAGCAATCTCCGCTTTGCGTTTTTTTTATGAAAAAATGCCTGAATTACATGTCATCGCGGCCGGGTCCTTGTTGGAGTTTGCGCTTCAATCGCTGCCATCTTATGGAGTAGGCAGGGTTCGTTCCATATTTTTATATCCTTTTTCTTTGGATGAATTTTTATGGACCATAGGTGAAGGCCGCCTGTTGGAAGCAAAACTGCTGGCCAACGCCCAAAATCCTTTGCCCGAATTGCTGCACCTAAAATTGCTGGAGATTTTAAAAAAATTTCTGCTTACCGGAGGCATGCCTGAGGTTGTAGCGAATTATGCAAAGTACGGACAGTTGCTTGAAAGCCAGCGAATTTTAGATGACCTCTATGTTGCTTTGCGAGCAGATTTTGTAAAATATAAAAAAACGGTACCACCTTCCCGCCTGATCGAGATTTTTGGCGCAGTGATACAACAGGCGGGTGGAAAGTTCAAGTTCAGCAAAGCCTCGTCCTCCTCGAACCATGGGCAGATCAAAGAAGCGCTTGATCTGCTCATTATGGCCGGATGGGTATTGCCGGTGACCCATACTGCCGCAAACGGCATACCTCCCGGTGCCGAAGTTGACCTTAAAAAAAGAAAAATGCTTCTGCTGGATACGGGTATGTTCCAAAGGATCCTGGGGCTTGATCTTGCCGAAATCTTGTTTGACCCGGCGGCTACTTTTATCAACAAAGGCTCCCTTGCCGAGCAATTTTGGGGGCTGGAATACTTAAAGTATGGATCGCCATACACCCCACCGGCCTTGTATTACTGGCATCGGGAAGCACCCAATGCAAATGCCGAGGTAGATTATATCATCCAGCAAGGCGCTGATCTGTTGCCTGTTGAAGTAAAAGCATCTGCACAAGGCAGCATGCAAAGCCTGAGACAGTTTTTAAAGGAGAAAAACAAACCATTTGGCTACCGGTTTTCGCTTGAAAACTTTTCAGCATTTGAAGATATTCAGGTGATGCCTCTTTATGCGGTATCTAATTTGGAAAGATGACTACGGAGTTTTCGCTTCCTGTGTTAAATCTCAGTGACTTATTTGGTCGTTTGGTTTTTATTTAGATATATTGCATTCGAATTAGCCCTGCGCATACGCGCGTCGGGGTATTTTTTATAATCCGTTGGCCAACAAATATTTTATCCGACAGCGCATCTAGTGCAAAAATTGGATAATGGTGCCAGGCCTTTTAGTAGGCCCACACGCTAATCTATTTCATAAGCTATTCCCTTCCTGTGTATACACCATCGGTGCTCCCGATGGGCTTAAATCATATTATTAATTTTCTAAAATTCAACGTAAATGAAAATCAGATTTAATTTAACGCTCCAACGCTCCAACGCTCCAATTAGCTGTATTACTCATGTTTTGGGTTAATATTCTATTTCCGGGTAAGGTATTCTGCCAAACTGATCCCGTGCCTTT
>JBBQLD010000346.1:0-5269 GCA_038327555.1 Chitinophagales bacterium | reverse complement strand
CCGGTGGCGCGAAGTAGATAAAATCCAGCATGGTATCCTTTTTTGTCAAATCCACTGTGGAGCCTCCAAGCACTTGAAAGGCCGTTTTGATCTCCGGATCGGAATGCTCAACCACCGTCACCGTCAGACTTTCGAGCGGGGGCAGATTGTCAAATTCATATTCGCCTTCCTGATTGTCTATCGTGAGTTGACGTTCCAAACAGCCATCCGCAGAACGTACTTTGACCACACAAAAAGTGCCTTGGCCCATGCCTGGCGGTGCTTTTATGATGGATTTTTTGCACGTACCTCCAGCCACCTGACCGCTTACTTTTCGGGTCGTAATATCATTGAACAAAACACCAGCGATAGGGCTGGCCAAGCTGGTCACCTCCCAAAATGCTGGCACAAATTGATGGTCTTCAAACAGCGGTGTGAGAATGGCTGTTGCTCCGGGGTCAAAATCAATGACAAACCGGCCCGTTGAATCTGTGAAGATTCTGGGAGAAAATGCTGCGCCATTGACCAGTATTTCGACGTTTTTGGCAAAACAATCGGTGTTTTTATAACGGACAAACCCGGACACCGCAATCGTGGAGCGATCCACAAAATCCACCTGATCCACAGAGGTTACGCTCGGGTTGAGGGTTACTTGCCGTGTTTCAGGCGTGAAAATGTGTGGCTCGGTCATTTGATTGGCAGCAAAGGGCGACCAGTCGGCGCCAAAATTAGTGCCGGAGCCAAGAAAAGCAGACCCACTGTTGTTCAGGCGAATGCCGTTGCCCTCGTCCAGTGCGAAGTAGACACGCAGACCTCTTCCCTGCATGTCTCTGGAAGCCTGAAAATGACCCAAAATTGTAGCAACACTTAAGGTGGTGTCGTACAGGGCAACCTCATCCATCAAACCACCAAAGTGGTCGGTGTAGACGCCGCCGCTAGGGCGAGCACCTAAAATCCAGTTTTGAGTGGGGTCTGACCAATTGCCCGTGCTTCCGAAAGTATGTGGCGTTCCAAACGGATTCCCGTTTTTGTAAGCGGTTACGGTACGGTTGTTAGCACTGCTGTCAATGGTGAAAACCAGATGCTGGTAGCCCATCCCGAGGATTCCGAAATTGTGTTGTTGACCGTTGAGATAGAACCAGACTTCATTTTCCAGACCGTTTTGTTTAACCAGCAGCCTGAAATCATTGTTTACCCATCTTTTGGAAAGCAGGCACTGCTCCCCGTCCGGGCCGGCACTGTTCACCCAAAGTTCGAGGGTCGCTTTCGGCGTTACAGAAAAGTCAGGAAACGTGGCATAATCTGCTTCATCCCGAATCATTTTCAGGGCCCTGTGCATATAAAACTCCTTCATGGGCTCGGCAAGGAACGTAGTACCTGTGCCATAGCTGGCAGATTCTATGCGGTAATAGCCTTGTTCATTGGTCTTGCCCGCTGTGCGTACCGGAGGACGATCTGCGTCAAAGGCTGCACCGCAGAAGTACAATTTATGGCGGTTCATAATGTCATACGACTTGACGCCTAATTCTTCGTCCATTTTCCAGTAATGGCTCAGATTAGGCGTAAGCGAAGAGGCAGTGCCTTCCATGACTTCCCGAAAATCGAGTTCGTCTAACTGCTTATGGTACAGGCGGAGTTCATCCAGTTTACCTTCCCAGCCACCGGTTCCGGTACGACTACCCAGGTTTAGGGCATCTGCGGCTGCAACAATGTTCATGGGCGATATGGAAGACAATACCCCATCAATATACAGGCGGCCCATTTCCCCGCTGCCGTCAAAACTCAGGGCGACATGGTGCCAGCCATTTTTGGTACTATCTGTAAAGGTTCCGCTTAGAAATGGCGCGCCCAATGCCGAAGTAGCCACTTCGACTCCTTCTTGTCCGCCGCCACTGTTCAAGGCGCGAAGATGAAGCGGGAATGGGGTCAATTGGATCAATCCGGCATTCGCTGTAGCAGCCTCTGTTTTGATCCAAAAGGTAAGCGTCCAATCCTCCCCCGGAGCGGGCATAAAAGGATTGCCGCTGGTATCGACTTCTGCAAAGGCACCGTCTAACGGTTCAAATTTCGCAGAAAAGCCCTGCATGGGCATTAGGGTAACAATGGCATCGGGTACTGCACTGCCATTGGCGGTCTGTACCCAACCCGTTACAACGCCGTTGGGCACCTGGAAACCCAGCGCGGTGCTGAGTACTCCTTCTCCATATACGTTGATGCCACTCACCGTGTAGATATAGGCGCGACCGGCGATGACGTTAAAATCGTTGTAATTTCGAATGTTGGGGCCTACTGCGGCCAGAAAAATGCCGTCGCGATAGATGTTAAAACCTTCTGTGGGTGATGGGCCAACGGCATCAATTTCCCAGGAGAGCTGAATGCGGTCCAGCAGATCACCCTGGGTGGCCGTCACCCTTAAGGCGAAAGGCGCAAGCAGGTAACGCGCGTAAAAACCGAGCGTTGAATTGTTCATCAAACCGTCAATGTAGCCGACAAAGGTTTGTCCTACAGCGCTGGCCGAACGGTATTTTTGACTGGTTAAACGGGCAGAACTGCCGTAATTGAAAAAAGCAGTTCCAGAGAAACCACTGGTGTCTACGACTCCATCCGGGCCGCAGGTTTGGGCCTGTGCATTCGACGGCAAGAATAAGCCGGAGCATAATACGCCCAATAGAAAGAGTATACGGATATAGCGCATGATCTTATTTTTTTGAGTGAAAAAGGGAGCATCATGCAATCTTACCGAACCCAAACCTCAATGCTGCCTACTGCAAATTGTTCGGTATCTTCACCTTCGTTATTGGCATAGCCAAAGTACACCCAGAAAGGTGTGGACCTGGTACCGATCATAGTTCCGGTGATCCAGTGGTCGGCAACATTCGCCGGGATAGGGGCAAAACTTGCAGCCATCCTGATATCATCATAATCATAGAGCCAGTTTTGGTCTATATTATTGGTGTAGTATTTCCACCCAAACCGAATGCCGCCACCCGTTGCATTGTTCGCGAAAGCGGCAAAGGCTGCTGAACTTAAATCCCCTGGATCCCAGTTTCCAATCGAATAGTACCTGAACACTACCTTCACATAGTTATAGGTGCCAGATGGGCTGAACTGCTTTTTGAGCACATAATCATTGATGTCAGGGCGAAGTGCCTTGCCAGCAAAGTCCCCAAAGTCGGCTACAGGGCAAGCACCTGCTACCGGGTTTTTCCAGGCACCACGATCACCAGCATCATCCAAGGAGTACCCCCATCCGTCTGGCCCATTTTCCAGATAATCTGCCGATACCAAGCGCCAGTCAGTGATTCCATTGTAAGCGAGACTGTTATTGTTGCTGATATTGACTCCATTTGCTGTCACAACACCTTGAACCGTCATGGGTTGGGTGGATTGAATGTTGGTAGGATTTACCGCTAAAATTTCAGCGTTGTTTGAATAAAGCGACACTTTGCCATCTCCTGTTGAAAACACGCCGCTGTCCTTGTCGCCGCTATTGCCCGTAAAAGCATAGCCGTTTTTGCTTACGCCATTCAGCCCAGGAGCTCCGCCCCTGGCCAAAATTCCTCCTGTGGACCGGATGCTATCGGTGACCACTATACCACTACTTGGGAATTTATTGGTGGTTCCGATCAGTGACAAAGCGTATGGCGCCGAAGTCAGCAGAATACGAGGTGTTAATTCGGCAGAACCCACGGTGATCCCGAGATAATAAAGTTTGTCAAAGGCAATGTTAAGCGGATAGGTTATTTTGTCAAAGGGCAGTATGGTGCTGTATATCCCGTTGCTCACCTCAACGGCCGATTGCGGTTCTGACCAAAGCACAGGGCCTCCGGTTTCAAACTCGTACAATCGGAAGGTCATTGGATAGGTGCCGTCTTCAACAGCCACCCCGTTTGATTTTTTCAGGATGCCCTGAATGCTGAGGGTTGGCGTAAGTTGTGCGTGTAGTTGGCTGCCAAAAGCCAATGCGAAAACCAGTAAGAGGGAAAAATGTAGCCGATTTTTCATGAGAAAAGTAATATTTAGAATGTGCGATTGCAAATTTGGAAAAGGCTTGTTGGATCGGTGAGGTAGTTGGAGTCTTTGAAGGCCTCCTGTAAAGTTTAAAATAAGTCGTACAGCTGACATTAAGACCCCTTCGAGTGTTTGAATGGGTTCTTTGACGACATCTTCCAATTGTTTGACCAAGCCTGAGAATGTTACATGGATTACCAAAAAAAAACCCTGCAACATTTTCATTTGATAAAATGCTAAATCTTATATTTTTTCATTTGAATAAATGTAAGATTGCGTCTTCGGTGTAATAGTTGGCTGCTACTAAAACCCCCTTAAACACATGCAATATTTAATATTCACCCTGTTGGTTTTCCATGCGCTGGATGCTTTTGCCCAACAATCCGACTCGATTCCGCCAGGTGTCCAACGCTTGCTGGATGCCTATCCCGATCACCTGGAAGGGTATCAGGACAACTATATCCACTGGAAAGACGGCACTAAAATGCTTTACGACGACGGCCGCATAAAGACCGAAGAAGCAGCTTTTGACTCGACTGATTTAGAAGATCAAATGAATGCCCTGATCTATCCGCCCGGCCTTCCAATCGATACGCCCGGTTATAACTGCGACCCTGGAACTCTGCGTTGTCAGGAGTTTTTGATGAAGATGTACGGAAACACAGAAGCGGCAGCAAAAAGTCACCTCGTTCCCGTAATCTGGCCCGCGCCCAAATCGGGACAGACCAAACGCATCTGGGTCACGTCCATCAATGGCGTAAACAAACACCTGCAAGCCGTTGCCCAGGAACTGGTAGCCCACCCACATTTGCGGCCTTACGTGACCAATATCGGGGGAACCTTTAACTGGCGGCCCATCCTGGGTACCCAGCGGATGAGTCCGCATTCCTTCGGCATTGCCATCGACATCAACACCAGCAGTTCCGAATACTGGAAATGGGACCACCACGAAGACTGGCAACTCGATTCTGTAGAAATTAACCTCCAATGGCGCAACTCCGTACCCCTGGAAATTGTGGAAATTTTCGAGCGACACGGTTTTATCTGGGGCGGCAAGTGGTTTCATTACGATACCATGCACTTCGAATACCGACCGGAGATGTTGCCGCCTTCAAAGCGCCGGGTTGTTGCAAAACCTGCCCGCAAGGCGGCTTCTGGGAGCAAGAAGCGTTAAATTTGAAATGTTAGAAAATTACTTCCCATCTAAAAAAAACACCACCGGCTTTTCGGCCATTCCCGCTTGCTGAAGGATTTTTTGCCAATCCGGCTTTTCAAAAAA
>JBBQLD010000345.1:0-5276 GCA_038327555.1 Chitinophagales bacterium | reverse complement strand
AAAATCTCGCGATAAAAGCCCGGAAAACCCACCAAGCGCACCACAGGCCATGGGGTTATCTTGTTTGATCCACTCTCCACTGGTTGGGTGTAATAATCGTCTTACAGGGAAAATCATGTTCTTTTTGTACGTCGCTTTGAGCTGGTTTCCGACGCCACCTATTTCTTGAAGATCAGTTTCCTTGAGCATTCCTTGGTTGCGCAATGCGCCCAAAATAGAAACACCCAGCGCGCGTAAATATTTTTGTGGTTGAAACTTTGTTGGTTTGTCACTAAAATTTGGAAATGGATCAACCAATAATAAAGCGAAATCAGCAATTTTTCGCTCTCGCATGATATGCGCAATTTCCGAAAACGGTTCATTGTTGAGCGCACCACCATCTACCGAAGTGAATTCAAAGGGGTCTTGTACATTCCCGGATTCAAAAATGCCTTCTAGCGCCTCGTGACTGAGTTGGTAAAAAGTGCCAAATTGATGTTGAACATGATTTCTGCTCAGAGAAATGTCACGGGCTTGAAGTCCGATCGGAAATGCCGCAGAGGCTTTTGCGCAATGAATTAACTTTTCAAGGGACTCCTGGTCTGACTTGTGGAGTGCCATAGCCCGATCAGAATCAATCTTCCCACCATCTGTCGTAAATCGAGCGTACTGTTTATGAATAGACATTTGGTGAGATGGGCGAGCGCTCCAGGAGCTATTCCCGGAATTAAAATCAATGCCCACCGGGATGCCGCGCAGACTGCAGAGCGTGAGCAGCACTTCCATATCTTTTGCTACAAAAGAAGGCCAGGGCTTTTTGGGGGAGCAAGTTACGTGTTCAATCGCTTTGGCTGAAACCTCATCAATTGGACTTGAATTTAAAAGGGACGGAATGCCATCTGCACCCCTTAAATCATTGGTCTTTAACATCCTGCGCATGGTTTCTGGGATGTTTTTTCCACCAGCCAAATTTACCCAGGCATCAAAAAAGAGATTGTTTTCAGGCTTGAAGCTCGCAGATTTAGCTGCTTTAGCATCATCTACTGGATCAACACCTGTGTAGCAAGAAAATGCTGCGAGTGCGGCAGTCATTGCACCTGCGGATGCGCCACCAATTACCTCAATTTGAACCCGATGAGGTGGAACGGTTTTTTGCTCGGGTGGCAGGGCGTTTTCTTTTTCTTTGGCTATCTCCCATTTTTGGAGCGTTTCGAAAAGGTAGTCTATGACACCTGCGGTGTATGCACCGCCGGAGACAGCACCGGCCATCGTGATACCTAGATGGAGTGTTGGAGCTACAGGCTGGGGTATTGGGGTTTCATGCATTAGTTGGAGGTTTAGAAGCTTAACAACAAATTAAGCTGCAAAAATTTAAAATTTTTATCACATAATCAAATTTTGTAATTATATTTTATAGCTGGCCCCATTTCTGCCAAATAAAAAGAGGCGAGCGGTTGTATCCGCCCACCTCAAGTATGGAGACATCCCAACGTGTCGGGATGGAACGACGGCGGCCCCGCTCAAAGGCAAGGGTTCCACCGCTTTCTTAGGAACGGGTAAATAATAACTTATTATTTACCCGTTCCTTGATTTCTCTTTTGGTTACATTTTCACGACCTTTTTTACAGAAACGCCGCCATTACCGTCGCGCAAGGTTGCAAAATAAATCCCTGGCTTCCAATGCGCCGATTCAAGTTGGAGTAGCTGCTCGCCGGCCATCAGGTTTTCAAAACGCTGATTTTCAAGGACTTTTCCGGCAATATCTGTGATTTGCAATTGAAGACTCGAATTTTCCCGCAGTGAAAAATGCGCGACCAGGATGTCGTTGACCGGGTTAGGTTGCACTTCAAAAAATTCCAGCGCACCAGTCAGTTCTTGTGTGGCCGAAATAACTACACCCGGAGGCAAAGCCACAAACTTATCGAGGTAAAGCCGGTATTCGCCAGGTGCAAGCGTAAATGTAGTAGGCACCCCGGAGGTCACCAGAAGCGTACTTCCAGTGTAATATTCGTACCATTCACCAATATGTTGAAACGCCGGATTGGTTACCGTGGTAGGGGTAACGCCGACATTGGCGAATACGGCAACATTGAGATCCGCATCGTTCAAAAAAATACTGCGTATTTGTCCAGTGGCGATATTCAATTGAAAATCAGTGGTTTCAAAAACATCGTGGTTTTTGCGAAGATTTAACAGCGCGGAGGTTATGCCGTGCAGTTTGCGGCGGTATGGGTCGCCCAAAAAATCCCAGCGAATGGGCTTTGGAGCGGTTCGGCAGCTTGGGTCGACGTTTCCATTTTCACAGTAATTGATCGGGAAATCATACCCCAATTCTCCGAATTCCCAGATCATTTTTGGGCCTGGTATCGTGAAAAGCAGGTTTTCAAGCATCCCGATGCGGTTCATGGCCACAGGTAAGGTTCGGATGTTGTGCGACGGAACCTGGTTCCCATACGTTTTACACTCAAAAGCGATCCGCTCTTCGTCGTGACTTTCCATGTAGCCGATTAGATGCGGTACGGCCCAGCCGCGTTCCTTGTAAGAGATTCCGCTCAGGTTTGAAGTGGTAGAGTAGCCCAAGGCAGTCTCTTTGTACGCTCCAAACATATTTCCCCAAAGCATCATACCGTATTCAGCGAGCTCTTTTTCCTCTATATTATCGGCGAAATGCTCCAAAATTACGTAGCTATTTGGGTCAATTGCCCACATAAAATTCGCGTAGTCCTTCCAAAGGGCTACGCGGGTAGTATCATAAGCACCCCAGGCACCCACATTTCCAATCGTATTTTTTTGAGTAAAACCTTTAGAAAGGTCGAAGCGAAACCCATCCAATTTGAATTCTGACAACCAATAGGCGACACAATTTTTGAGATAGGTTTTGGTGGCCTGCGATTCATGATTGAAGTCGTTAAATACATTAAAATCATGCGTTGCATTTTGGTTGAGCCAAGGGTTGTCGGCTGCCGGGCGGTTGTTTGTCGCATCCCAATACAATTGAGCGAGTGGGCTGGCTCCTGTGGCCTGGTTGAACACTACGTCAGCAATGACTGCAATGTTGCGCTTGTGACACTCGTCAATAAATGTTTTCAGGGCATCAGATGTGCCATAATATTTATCTAAACTTTTGTGGTAAGCCGGGTTGTAGCCCCAACTGATGTTACCGTCAAATTCATTAATCGGCATAAGTTCAATAGCCGTTATCCCCAATTTTTCCAAATAATTGAGCGTATCCAGCAGGGTAGGGTAGTCATGACGGTCTAGAAAATCGCGCAAAATCAGCTCATAGATCACGAGATCGGTCTTTTTAGGGCGTTCATAATTGGTAGCTGTCCAATCGAATACAGGTTGATTGGTTTGCAGCACACTTACGATGCCATTGGTTTTTCCAACTGGATAAGCTGGAAGGTTAGGAAAGGTGAAGGCAGGAATAAATGGATCGTTCCAGGGGTCGAGTACAAGGGTGCTGAGCGGATCAGCAATTTTCAAATTTCCATCTACAAGGTATTGAAAACGAACTGGTTGTCCAGGTGGAAGATCTGTAAGTTCTAGCCACCAGAGCTTGCCATCCAGACTGCGTTTCATCTGATGGGCACTGGTTGGTTGCCAATTGTTGAAGTCGCCAATGGCGTACACCACTTGTTTGTTTGGGGCGTATAGCGCAAGTCGAACAGACGTGCCAGAAAGATAACTAATGCCCCAAACGGTTCCGGCAGGTGGGTCTTGACTCACCACGCTACCTGGTACTAAGTAAGTGAAAGCCGAGGTGTCAGCATCTGAAGGGGTGGTGGCAATAAACTCGACCTTGTGTACCCCAGAAGCGCTAACATTCAGCGTGTACTGCAATAATTCGGCATTTGGAGCGGAGGCGATTTGGACGCCATTGTCCAAAAGTTTCAAATTAGCTGGAGCTGAACTGGCGGCTTTGACTGGAATAGCTTGGCCGATGTTTGCCAAAAATAATGGAGCAGTAGGTGTGAGCAGCAAGGTTTGCAGCGGTGCATTTTGAGGGTAAACCTCATAAAAAATATCGCCTCCATCAGCAGCTCGGCCCACCGTTGAGCCAGCTGCATTGCGGAACACGAAGGCTAGTTTTAGCACGATTTCGTTGGCGGGAATATTGAAGAATGTATTGATATTGAAGGTTTTAGTCCATAAATCAGTCCCGACATTGGTCATCTGTGCCGCCGTGTTATTCACGGCCCAGGTGGTTGCCACGTACTTCCAGTCGCTGGGACTTTGGCTCAGGTTTGTAATCACCCCGAGGTGTGCCCAAACGGGATTGGTTCCAATCAATGCTCCGTTGCCTTGCGTGGCATCGTAGGTAATGGTCACTTGATCGTCAGCATTGGGGAAGACAGGTACACAGCTGACTTGAGCAAAGCTGGGAATGATGACTGATGCGTGAAAAATAATGCACGCAAGTACACGTGTGCGTAATCGTAGATTGTTCATAATCAATTGAAAAGACGGTTTTGGTAAAAATAAAAATCCTATTTCAGCCACTTACATGGCGAAATAGGATAGGGCATTTCTAAGGCGAAAGTACAAAGTTTTGAAAAATAAAAAACCAATTATTCTCCTACTGGTGCAAGCTCCAACCTCAAGCCATTCATTGCTTCCTTAATTTTGAGTTGACATCCTAAACGGCTGTTAGACTTAACAAAAAATGCCGAATCTAGCATAGCCAATTCATCTTCACTGGGTTCGAACAATTCGTGATCACTTAAAACGTACACATGGCAACTGGCGCATAAAGCCATTCCACCACAAGTACCTTCCACCGGTAGCTCATAGGCTTTGCATAATTCCATGATATTCATGGCCATATCTGTTGGTGCGTCCAGGGAGTGCAGTTCTCCCTCCCGATCTAGCACTGAAATTTGAATCATATCCATCACGCTAAGGTAAGTATGAACTATGAAGTATGAACTATGAACTATGAGGTATGAACTATGAAGTATGATGTATGAACTATGAAGTATGATGTATGAACTTGGGCATGCCCTGAATTACTTAATTTTACGAGTTGAGTATCTACACCCAGTTGTCAAGTAATGCCAGACCGCTCCACATTATAGTTCATACTTCATAGTTCATACATCATACCTCATAGTTCATACTTCATAGTTCATAGTTCATAGTTCATAGTTCATACTTCATACTTCATACTTCATAAGTTACCTTCGCCGCTGTGCATCTCTCTCAGCTAAAACTCACGAATTTCAAAAGTTACGCGGCGCAGACCTTTGACTTTTCTCCGCGGCTCAATTGCCTCACTGGTCTGAATGGCGTGGGCA